>JBDHXS010000468.1:0-5735 GCA_039810845.1 Runella sp.
AAATGCACAGAACTTGTCAAACTCTCTGAGAATGTCTTTAGCAAAATATCTAAACAAATATTTCCCATATTGGGAATGTAAAATTATATTTGCACTATGAGAGTCATTACAAAAAAACGATTAAATGATTTTATTAGACAATACCCCGATTCACAAGCATCGCTCAAATTTTGGTATGACACAGTGACTGATAATAATTTCTTGACCGTCCAAGAAGTTATACAGCTATTTAATACAGCTGATTATGTGGGTAATGATAGAATAGTCTTTAACATAGCTCGAAATAAGTACAGTTTGATAGCCAAATTCAAATTTCATGCACGAGCGCAAGTAGTTTATATTCGGTTTATAGGTACTCATGCCGAATATGATAAGATTACAACTATCGAAAACATTTAAAAATAATAAAAAATGAAAAAATTCCCAATTTCAAAATATCCGATAACTCCCATCACAAATGAGGATATATATATGAAGTTTTGCGACTGGTCTGAAGAAATTAGTGATATGGAATTTGACGACCCAAAAGAACAAGATAGGCAATTCGCCCATCTTGACGCTCTGGTTACCTTAATACAGGCTTATGAAGCAAAGAATTTTGAGTTCAGCAAAATTAAACTGACATTGCCCCAAATTATTGAACAAGCGATGGAACAACTAAATGTAGATAAAAAAGATTTAGCCAAACTTTTAGGTGCTAATCGAGTTTCTGAAATATTCAGTGGAAAGCGACAATTATCGCTCAATCAAATTAGAACTTTACATAGAGAATTACGGATTCCAACTAATATCCTAATAGGAGTTTAACTCAAAATTAATGTAAAACTACTGAGGGGGATGCCAAATGAGACTTGTGGATAAGACGTGTGCCAAAATATCCAAAAAAATAGAGTAAAAAAGAAGGACGAGCGGAGAACAAAGTTTTGATTTCTACTGCTCCAGAGGAGCCAAATCTTAGTAGAAAACCGTTATCTGCCATTTACCCTAATTCTATGACATGATTTGTTGAAAATTACCCTAATTCTGTGACATGTTTAGAAGAAGCCGTGGAAAACTGATACCTATTGAAGTCAAATCTGGGGCGGATGGTCGTTTAAAATCAGTGGAAGGAAAGCTTCTATCATGCCGATTATAAATTTTGCAGCTATACGCAATCGGAAAAGCTGTATCTTTGTTGGGTAACCATAAGAAGATGAGCGAGATAAGAGAGCGATACGTCATCCTTTTACCGATTTTGGACGGTTCGCTGCGCGATTTAAGAAGTTGTTTGGAGAAGAACCAAAAAAGGAAATGCAGTCTTACGAAGACAGTTTGAAGTATTATCGTGATTTGAAAAACTCGTTGGATACTGCTTTTGAAGAAGGCAAAATAGAAGGAGAAGTATCTAAAGCGATTGAAGTAATAAAAAGAGGGTACTCAGAAGGGCTTTCGGTAGAGGTACTCTCAAAGTTGACAGGAATGTCGGTAAGCGAAGTGAGTCGAGTACTTAATGAGAACTAATATTTCCTGTACCGTATTCCCTCTACGGCATCTTCTCCACAGATAAGTGAATTTTTGCGTAACGTTGACAGCGTTCCAAACGCTGTCAACGTTCGGTAAAACCGCCCAACATTAGTTGCCAAAACTTTACGTTTTTATCTCAAAATAACGGCGCTTTATCGTCAAAACCCCCATTGAACATTCAGTTTTTCCCATTTTCTTATTACTTTGTGAGGTAAATCGGGTTTTGTCCCCAGAACGTCAACAAGTAAACTAAATTTCCTAATGAGAAAACAATTACTCCTACTTTGCCTAACCCTGTTGTATAGCATTGCTTGGGCGCAAGTGCCATCGCCCAAAGAGCATTTTGGGTTTAACATTGGCGACGACTATATGTTGGCCAATTACACCCAAACGGAGGCATATTTTAAGAAATTGACGGCCTCTGACCGCGTAAAATTGGTCAATATCGGTAAAACCGAAGAAGGCCGTGACCAACCGATGTTGATTGTGACTTCGCCCGAAAATCACAAAAAACTGGCGCGTTTCCAAGAAATTTCGACCAAATTGGCGCGTGCCGAAGGGCTAAACGACGCCCAAGCGCGGGCATTGGCCAACGAAGGTAAAGCAGTGGTTTGGATTGACGGCGGTATTCACTCGACCGAAACCGTGGCGTGGATGCAATTGATTGAAACAGCGTATCAGTTGGCTACCCGCAAAGACCCCGAAGTAATGCGGATTTTGGACAATGTGGTGATTCTCCTGACGCACATTAACCCCGATGGGCAAGAACTCGTGGGGAATTGGTACATGAGAAACCCAACCCCCGAAAAACGCCGCAACGAAAACTTGCCGCGCTTGTACGAAAAATACGCAGGTCACGACAACAACCGCGACTTTTTTATGCTGCAACTGAAAGAAACCCAAAACGTAGCGCGTCAGTTGTTTGTAGATTGGATTCCACAAATCATGTACAATCACCACCAACGCGGCCCAGCAGGGTCCGTGTTGGCGGGCCCTCCTTACCGCGACCCTTTCAACTACGTGTTTCACCCGTTGATGGTTACGGGCATTGATGCCCTCGGTGCAGCCATGATTAACCGCTTGATTGCCGAAGAAAAACCAGGGTTTACGCGTTTGGGCGGCTCGGTTTTCTCTACTTGGTACAACGGTGGTTTGCGTACCACTACGCACTTCCACAATCAGATTGGTTTATTGACCGAAATCATCGGTGACCCAACGCCCGAAACGGTGCCTTTGGTTCCTAACCGCTTGATTCCTAACGGAAATACGCCTTTCCCTGTGACTCCTCAAAAATGGCCTTTCAAAAACTCGATTGATTATTCGGTGTCTTGTAACTACGCGGTGTTAGACTATGCTGCCCGTCACAACGATGAACTATTGTACAATATTTACGTAATGGGCAAAAACTCCATCGAACGCGGAAGCAAAGATTATTGGACACTTTCGCCCAAAAAAGTGGAGGCGATTACCAACGCCCAGAAAAATGATAAAACCGCTAAGCCCGATTCTGCCAATGCTGTTCCCGACCCGTTTGGGATGAGAGGGGGTATTCCTGCCAAATACTACGATGTGGTATTGAAAGACCCCGCCACCCGCGACGCCCGTGGCTATATCATTTCGCCCAACCAAGCCGATTTTGCAACGGCAGTGAAGTTCATCAATGCCCTCATTCGTACGGGGATTTTGGTACACAAAGCCACTGCGCAGTTTACGGTAGAAGGAAAAACATACCCCGCGGGTTCGTACATTGTCAAAACCGCGCAGTCGTTTCGTCCGCACGTGTTGGATATGTTTGAACCCCAAGACCACCCCAACGATTTTCCGTACCCAGGTGGCCCTCCCACGCGCCCCTACGATGCCGCAGGGTGGACGTTGGCTTATCAGATGGGTGTGCAGTTTGACCGGGTGTTAAACGCTTTCGATGGCCCATTCCAAGCCATTCCTTACGGTGAGTTGCAGTCGCCAGTGGGTAAAATAGACGCTGCTGCTCCTGCGGGTTATACCTTGAGTAGTCGTGCTAACAATTCGTTTATTGCCGTCAATGATTTGTTAAGTGCAGGTGTTCAGGTATTTCGACTTCCACAGGGCAACGGAACCGCCGAAGCAGGCGCATTTTATGTTCCAGCCTCAGCCAAAGCAAAGCCACTGTTGGAAAAAGCCGCCAAAGAGTTAGGAATTGAAGCGGTAGGCGTAGCCAAGAAGCCAACGGGGGCCATGGTAAAAGTAGCGCCAATGCGTATTGCACTCTGGGATACCTACGGTGGCTCAATGCCTTCGGGTTGGGTGCGTTTGTTGATGGAACAATATCATTTCCCAATGGAAGTGATTTATTCTAAGGCCATTGATGCGGGCGATTTGCGCAAAAAATACGATGTCATTGTGTTTGTAACGCGGGCTATTCCTGCGCCACCAAGTGCAGGTCGTGAAAATGATCCTTTTGCAGCATTTGCAAGTCGTGAACCTAAAGTGGAAGATATTCCAGAAGAGTTCCGTGCGTCGTTAGGAAGAATTACTGCCGATAAGTCTATTCCACAATTAAAGAAATTTTTGGAAGAAGGTGGCCGTATCGTGACCATAGGAAGCAGTGCCAACTTGGCCTATCATTTGAAACTCCCCGTCAAAAATAGCTTGGTAGAAATGACCAGCGCGGGAGTAGAACGCCCGTTGCCCGCCGAGAAATATTACATTCCAGGCAGTATTTTGCGCGTAACGTTGGATTCTACGCAGGCGGCTACGTGGGGTATGGCCTCGCAAGCAGATGTATATTTTGATTCAAGCCCAGTGTTTAAAATAGCACCTGATGCCATTGCCAAAGGGCAGATAAAACCATTGATTTGGTTTTCGACCAATAAGCCACTCCGCAGCGGTTGGGCTTGGGGACAGTCTTATTTACAAGATGGCGTGACGGCTTTTGAAGCCCCCGTAGGTGCGGGTAAACTCACGGTATTTGGTCCTGAAATTACATTCCGTGCTCAGGCGCAAGGTACCTTTAAGCTTTTGTTTAATCAACTGTATTTGACTGCTCAGTAGTTAATACCTTTCATTTATGTTAGAACGCCAAGTAGCTCTTAGTTGCTTGGCGTTTTAGTTTTTACCTAATCCCAATAATTTTCTGATTGCTGTAAAATGATTTGGTGATTGGTGGAAAATCTATCATTTAGGCTATGATACTTTACGACTTCTCCATATTCCTAATCCAACATTGGCAAGATAGATGAGTTGTCCAACTATAAATACTAAGGTCAGTATGTGAATGGTATTACCAACTAAGTCGTGGCTGTTAATTATATAGGACGATGGATCAATTCCAATATAAAGCACAGATACGATTAATATCGTTGGGATAACTGTTGTAATAACATGTACCCAAGTGGCAGTCACAGAATAAAGGAATTTCTTTGTTGCCAAGTAGAGCAACCAAAAGGAGAGCAGAAAAGAAGGAATTATCCAAATAATATTGTCCAATGGGATGCCGAATGCTACTTTATCTTGAAAAGACACATTAGCAATAGGTCGAAAAGCAAATGCAAACAACAAAGTGATGGTTGTAAACAGCAGAAGAACAAATGGGTTTTCTTTCAAATTGAA
This sequence comes from Runella sp., assembly GCA_039810845.1. Classification (GTDB taxonomy): domain Bacteria; phylum Bacteroidota; class Bacteroidia; order Cytophagales; family Spirosomataceae; genus Runella. The sequence goes on from JBDHXS010000468.1 coordinate 5,092, forward strand.
TGATGTTTTCATAAAATCAAATTTTTATTAATCAATCATGTAAAATCCATTGTAGTCATAACAGAACAAATATTGTAAAAATATGCCTGAGTTAGCAAAGTACCAGTCAATTTTTTCAATTTGGGCATTCTATATTTATTTTTTTAGCAAGTAAAATATTGATTTGAAAAAAATAATCCAAAAATAGATGTCTCTACATCTATACAGTTCTCTTTCTCGTATATACAGGTCAAACACACATTTACCCAACCTAATAATGAGAAGAAATTTATTGTTGCTTTGCACACTTTTGTGTGTAGGATTTTGCTGTCGTGCACAACTAAGCCAAACCGACAGCCTTCTGGCTGACATTGTCAACAGCGTAAAATCTCCTGTTCTATTGCCTGAAAGAATGATTTTTACCCAACGAGCCTTGTGGGGGAATCGTGGCTTAGTGCGCATTTGGCGTCCTCTCAACGTCGAAAATCGACGCGAAGAATTTAAAATCAGGCGTACCATGTTCAAAATTCATCAGGCTACTGGCGTACTCACTTTTGCAGGGATGGTGACTCGCGCATTTGTCGGAGTCAAGCTGAACAATCATTATTCCGATAATTTAAATCGCACTTATCAAAATCTGTCCAAAACCATCAATATCACCTATT
>JBDHXS010000469.1:0-5728 GCA_039810845.1 Runella sp.
AAAACTATTAAAAACTATTATTTCTGTGGATAAGTGGACAAATAAGTTTTCAACGACTTATCCACTTTCTTCTAAAACGTAAATGTGCATAAGTTATAAGGTTATCCACCCAATTTTATTTTTATCCACAATTGAAATTACTGTTTTTCAACTAAATATACAATTGTTCACAATTTATTGTGGATTGTTGATAGTTTTATCAACGTTGTGGATGAATAGTTCTCCACAAAAAGTAGTGTGTAAAATACCTTGAAACAATGTGTAAAACAGGGTAAAATACCCACAAGTCAAATGGGCATAACTTTTTATACACATTATTTTAATGTTATCTACATGTTATCCTGATAGTTATCCACGTATTTGCCCACATAAATTAAGTTATCCACAAAGTTGTGCACATTTTTTCCTCCGTTTCTTTTATATTGTGAAAAAAACGTTTCACAATATAAAAGCTACCTAAGCTATTTTTAATATTTACAAAAAATGCGCCAAACGACGCATTAATTTATCCACACTATATGTGAATTGTGAGTTATTTTGTGGATAAGTCAATATCAATACCACTCATTACGAAATTTTTCTTGACTTTGACAGGATTAGGGTGAAAAAAAATGGGTTCAGCTAAATTTTTGGTTTTAAAATCCCCCGTGTCCCACTGCCCATTGCTATTTTCATCTACAATTACTCGAATTGAGTAAGTGGCAGGTTTAAGATAGTTGAATTGATAAGGTGTTTTATTGGCAATAGATTTAACAACATCAAATTTTTCGTCCAGCAATTCAATGATGAATTTTCCTTTAGCACCCCGTATTTCGCCTTCTAATATCCCATAATTTTCTTCTTCCATTATGGGTAGTTTGTATATTCGTTCGGGGATTGTATCATTTTCAACACTGAAAAAAGTGGACTTTGGAAGAAAAATTTTCAGCTGACGTTGTGCCACAATAGGGCGAGTAAGCGTAAGAATCGTATTGTTATTCTCCCAAATAAAGTCAGATGGTTGTATTTTCTCAGCTTTAGTACTGTCACTAAATAACTGGATTTGATTAAGACGGGCTTCTGCAAGGGGTTTTGTAAACGTCAGTCTCAACGTAAAGAGACGAGGTTCTATTTCCTCATTTGGCTGGAAATTAGTCTTCATTTCAAACGCATCGCGGTTGGTATCAGCATTTTTGCTCCCTGTTTTAATCTCTCTAAATTTAATTTTTTGGGTATGCTCGAACACCAACCCGATGGAATCTCGAATCATAATTTTTGCAACCAATGTATCTTTTCGGTTTTTGGTATTATAAAATCGCAGTTCGTTTGTACCTGCTTGAAAGTGCGGAATAGAGTCTTCTGGGTTATCAAATTTTACTTTATAATTTATGAACCCTTTATCATAGTTAATAGAGTAATAATAGGCTCTGGGAGTCGTATTTCGCACTTTTGCGGGGGGATTATTAGCCATAAATACCTTCAACGAAACGCCTGAGATTTGCATAGAATCTTTTATGATGGTACTGTCTCTTAAATAAGCAATTCTCTCGGCCTTCGGATTGTAGGTCAAAGAGCGATTTTTGTCATCGAAGGCCACGAGACGGTAGGTGTCAGATTTTATATTTTCAATACTGAATCTACCCGCACTATCGGAGCGAGTAAAGTAAGCAGGCTTTATTTTTTCAATATTGAGCGTATCAGAGTTAGGATACATACCTACTAACACATCCAACAATGGCTTATTTGTAAGCAAGTCTTTTATCTCCCCTTTTACGGATGCAGAGTCTATATATTGACCTGTACTAAAAACAAGTCGAAGGTTTTGGACTGGATTTTTTTCAGCAAAATCCTTGATGGCATCTCCGAAGGAAAGAGAATAGGTCTTGGCAGAATCAAGAGATTTTTTAAAAGTAATTTTAATACTATTGGGTTTTGATTTAAAATCATACTCGCCTGCGTCAGGAGTGATGAGAAGTTTTTGCTGTAAATTTTCAGCAACGATGTACTCATCAAACTCCAACTCTACCGTGCGGCCTTTGTAGTTTGTTAGCTTATTGATAGGAATACTTTTGATAAGTTTTGGGGGGATGGTATCTCGTTTTCCTCCCGTTGGAGAAATGGGTTGAGAGCAATTCAATAGCAACAAACAGAATACAAAAGGCAAGAGGCAAAAAGCGCAGAAAAGCTTTGTTGATTTTGTTATGCTGGAAGCAATCATGTTTTCTTAGTTTTTAACAAAAATAAAAGGGGCTTAGAATTGCCCCTACAAATTAACATCTTTTAAATTTTGATTATTGCAGTTTTTCTAAGTCATTTATTAAATGCGCTATGTTCCCATTATATTTTTTGCACCATATTATAAAATTGAGAATAGTAGGATTGATATGGATACTGTTCTTTTGTGAATATACACAGATAGTCATTATTCTCATGAGTAATCCATTCCGCATATCCTTCTCTTACCCAAATCGGAAGATGATAGTAGCGTTCTCTGCCAAGCTTTTTAACCATGCTGCTATGCACAAGTTCGTGTATGATGATTTTATTTCTACGGTATAAGTATAAATTGTTTTCAGAATATGGGATATGTGGTACGCCGTCTGTGCAAAAATCTACTTTATAAATAAGAATCAGTCGATTGAATTTCGTTAGACAAAAACCTAAATTATGATCAGATGTAAAAAAAATGAGTCTTCTTATCAGTGGATTTGTGTGAAATATGATTTGGTGCTTAATAGAGGAGTCAGCGTAGATGCAATTTTTGTAAAAATAATTGGTGGTCTGAGTTTTAATTGATTCATCCGGCATGTCTAAACATTTATCGGGAGAGTCAAAATAAAAAGCAATATTTCTTGCCGTAACTTTACGAGTGAACCAGAGGTTAGGAAGAAAATATAGGATGCAATTGCTAACACAACACTGAATAAAAACGTAAAGAATAATAGGTTTCTGTTTTATAGGTGACAAAAATAAATAGGGGCCTTGAAAGCCCCTATTTATTAACATCTTTTAACGTGCTTATTTTTAAGGATTACCTACCTAAATAAATGAGGAGTACAGATACGTCTGATGGGCTTACGCCACTTATCCGAGACGCTTGGCCTAACGTTTGAGGGCGTATTTTCTTTAGTTTCTGTCTTCCTTCAAAAGACAATGCAGAAACACGGTCGTAGTCAAAATTGTTGATTATTTCGAGATCTTCCAGCTTGCTCATTTTCTCTACCATGAGCCGTTCTTTCTCAATATAACTTTCGTATTTGACCTTGATCATTGCTTGTTCTGCCGACTCTTCGTCGAAGCGATTTAAAAACTCAGCAAACGAAGAGTGTAGTTTTTTGATATCTTCTATTTCAATATCGGGGCGCTTGAGCAGTTGAAACAACGGCTGCTTTTCTCTAATCGTTGATGTACCTATTTCTGAAAGAATTTGATTTACATCTTCAGGTAGAACTTTTACTTTTTTCAACTCTTCTAAGATAGCTTCGGTATTTGCGACTTTTTCCTGTACGCGTTGCAGTCGAGCATCACTTGCTAATCCAATTTTATGGCTTAGAGCTGTTAATCGAATATCGGCATTATCTTGTCGGAGTAGCGTACGATATTCGGCACGAGAGGTAAACATTCGATAAGGTTCTTCCGTGCCTTTATTCACCAAATCATCTACCAATACGCCGATATATGCTTCTGAACGTTTCAAGACGAATGCGTCTAATTCATGCGCATTTTGGTGTGCATTTATTCCCGCAACTAATCCTTGGCAGGCCGCTTCCTCATAACCCGTGGTTCCATTAATTTGTCCAGCAAAAAATAAGTTCTTTATCAAATGGGTTTCAAGAGTTAACTTTAATTGCGTAGGAGGGAAATAGTCATATTCAATAGCATACCCAGGGCGAAATATTTTTGCATTTTCAAAACCAGGAATAAGGCGAATGGCTTTGTATTGAATATCTTCTGGTAGTGAAGTTGAAAAACCATTGATATACATTTCCACGGTATCCCATCCTTCGGGTTCGACAAAAATTTGATGACTATCTTTATCTGCAAACCTGTTGATTTTATCTTCAACTGAAGGACAATAACGTGGCCCCAAACCTTTGATACGTCCTGTAAACATAGGTGATCGGTCGAAGCCTGTTCTTAAAACAGCATGAACTTCTTCATTGGTATAGGTTATCCAGCAACATCTTTGATTAATTAATTTAGGGGTTTCTGTATAAGAAAATTTGCTTGGTTGTTCATCGCCAGGCTGTTCTTCCATGCGAGTATAGTTTAGTGAACGGCCATCTACGCGCGGTGGTGTTCCCGTTTTCATACGCCCTGATTCAAACCCAAGGGTAATAAGTTGTTCTGTAATTCCTGTTGCAGCCTTCTCCCCTACTCTACCTCCTCCGAAGTTTTTTTCACCAATATGGATAAGTCCATTTAAAAATGTGCCATTTGTCAGCACTACAGCTTTGCCTAAAATTTCCACTCCAAGGTTTGTTTTTATGCCGATTACGCGATTGTCTTTTACGATAATTTCGCGAGCTGTATCTTGCCAGAAATCAATATTAGGTGTTTGTTCTAATGTTAAACGCCACTCTTCTGCAAAACGCATTCGATCACTTTGGCAACGAGGTGACCACATAGCAGGGCCTTTAGAACGGTTGAGCATTCGGAATTGAATCATCGTTTTATCACTTATGATTCCTGATTGTCCACCGAGTGCATCAATCTCTCGTACTATTTGTCCTTTGGCTACACCTCCCATGGCGGGGTTACAAGACATCTGAGCAATGGTCTGCATGTTCATCGTAACCAACAAAACCGTGGAACCCATATTGGCTGCTGCTGCTGCTGCTTCACAACCTGCGTGACCTGCCCCTACTACAATTACGTCGTAATTTGGAAACATATATTTACAGAAATTCTTCTAATTATGAAAATATTGAGTGTTTTGTGGGAAAATTAAAAATGTTCCACGTGAAGCGTTTGTGTATTTGGTTGATATAAAGCGAGTTATGGTTTTGATAGGTAAAAATCTTCTTTGTTTCTCATTTCGAGTTCTTGGTCATCTTCAATATCATCATAACCAACTAAATGTAATATGCCATGAGCTAAAACGCGGCGAAGCTCCTCTTCAAAAGATTTGCTGAGTTCTTGAGCATTTTCTTGAACACGCTCAATACTAACAAAAATATCACCCTCTATTTCGCCTTCTACTTCACTATTGTCAAAAGTTATAATGTCAGTATAAAAATCATGGTCAAGATATTGGCGATTCACATTTAGCAAATATTCATCTGAACAAAAAATATAATTTAGTTGGTTCAACTTATAGCCTTCTGCCTCAATGATACCTTTAAGCCAATCTTTGGTTTTGCGGGGTTGTGGTACTTTGAAATCCACATCTTCGTTGAAAAAACTAATCATTGATAAAATTTGAGGCTATTTGTGAAGTAAGAGATGAGTAAAGAGAAAAGCTATCCTTAGTCTTAATGCTAAGTGCTTAAATCTCAATACCGAAATGCAAAATTAGCCAACAGAGAGCGAAGATTCAAAATAACTGTTTCCAAGTGCCTTTGAGGCGGTTGTATTTGAGGGTACTTGGAAGCGCTTTCCACCAGTATTTGGTGACTTCTACAGTAAAAGAAGGTTGCATATAGCAATTAATGGCACAACCCTCACAACTGGGTAAACGTCCTTCAAGAGCGATTAATTTTTGAACTTCTTCAGAACGGTATAGTTCGTACAAATTATCTTCAATTGG
>JBDHXS010000470.1:0-5722 GCA_039810845.1 Runella sp.
GCCAGACGTTTATAAAATAACGTTAAAAATTGAAGGAGAAGTTCATTTCGCAATTTTGCAAGATGTTCAGTATCACCCAGTAAGTGATATTATTTTACATGCTGACTTCTTGTTGATTGACGAGTCAAAAGAAATCAAAGTAGAAGTACCCATACGTTTTATAGGCACTGCCGTAGGCGTAACTAAAGGGGGGAAATTGGTGCAAAAACTTCGTAAAATTAAAGTACAAGGTTTAGCCAACAATATTCCAGACTATGTGGATGTTCCAGTAGCAGATCTTGATTTAGGTAAATCTGTAAAAGTAGGAAACCTAAAAGTAGAAGGCTTTAAAATTCTAAACAACGCTTCATTGCCAATCGCAGGGGTTGAAATCCCACGGGCATTGCGTGGTACATTGAAATAGTCTTTTTCTTTTAGAATGGCTAATAGACAAAAAGTCCCGAGATGCCTCGGGACTTTTTACATGAACAATTGTGTATAAAGCCTTATTAAGCAGTTACTTCTATTTGGGCTTTAAGCTTATCTTCCAATACTACTTGAGAAGCCGCCCCAACTACGCGGTCCACCAATTGGCCATTTTTGAAGAATAATAAAGTAGGGATGCTGCGAATACCAAACTTCATGGCTGTTTCAGGATTCATATCCACATCTACTTTACCAACTACAGCCTGACCTTCATACGCCTCTGCTATTCTTTCCACAACGGGACCTACCATACGGCAAGGACCACACCACTCTGCCCAAAAGTCAACCAATACAGGTTTATCAGAATTTGCGACTAAGTCGCCAAAATTTGCGTCCGTAATTTCGAGAGCCTTTCCCATTTTTTTAATATTGACCGGGTCGCCGGTTCGATTAGTGAATGTTTGTATTTACACTGTAAACCACCCTTCCTATGGCAAAAGTTCCCAATTTAAGTGCATTCTAAATTATCTTATTATTTTACACTACTGGTTGCCAAAGCGTATTAATGTGGCTCGGGATGCTCTAGTTGAAGTGGTGTAACTTCGGTCTCAATACCCACCCGCATTCCACGTGCCAGAAGGGCCTGTGCGTATGCATTATAGACAAATCCCACAATGTTACCCGAATTGAAAGGAAAAATCAGCGAACTGTTTTTCCATTGCAAAGCATTGACAAACAATACACAGGTAATATTATTAGGAAATTTCATCCAAATAGTACGCAATCCCTTTCCAGTAGAAACTAAACCCGAATACCACCAACCATCATGGTAGTAGTAAGTTCCTATTCCCGAAGTTGCTTTATAGCAACCTAAACTCTTAATTAATAATGAATCAGACAGGCTATTGGGTAATACGGCATTGGTTGTCGATGAAAGTGCTGTAGCATAAATTCTCCCTGCTTCTAAAGTTGTTAAATACATTCCATACCCACCCAATGTTTGGCTAAAGTTACCTGGATTCCAACCTGTTTGGGAAGCACTGATAGGATAATTATAGGTATAAGTTGGATTACCTACAGGGTGCGTAATTGTGGCGTTGGATACGCCTGCTTTCTCAAAAATTTCCATTTGCAAAAAAGCTAAATAACGTTTTTCTGTTTCAGCGGCATCCATTGTCTCATTTCCAGTAAATTGATACCCTAAAATATTAGGAATCAGCACTCTGAAGAGACCAAAATTGGCATTTTGGTAACAATAATTTCCTCTTGTTGTTACTCCTTTTGCAATAAGTTGCCGCAACCCCGAATAAATATTTTCGGTAAATGAGCCATTTTGGCAGTTGTTTCCAAGTCCCACAATCCCGCTTCGGTGGGTTAGTAAATCTCCAAACGTGATTTGGTCAATTCCTCTACCGCGTGGCCAGGCAGGTGGCAGGTATGTATCAATTCTGTCAGTTGTTTTTAATCCCTTTTGTTGGGCTATCTTTAAGAATGCCACCGCCGTCAGCGTTTTGGTCATACTGGCAATGTGCATTTTAGTATCAATTGTAAAGTTTTTTTGTCCTTCCAAATCTACTTTATGCGATTGCAATCCGCCGCTCCCCTTAGCGACCAACTCTGTTCCTTCATAGATAGTAAAAGCGTAGCCCACGTCTTTACGACTCAATGAATCTTCGAGTTTTTGAGCCATCAAAGCAGGCAGGGTTGGTTTTGTAGGCTCTGTTTCATCTTTTGGATTACAACTGTAGAAAAACCACAAAAGGAGTATAGGCAGTAGCAATCCGTTTTGAAAAACCTTCTTAGCAGATTTGAAAAATTGACGATACAAACCAAAAACAGGAGTTGTTATCATGATGCATCTGAATTTAGAATAATTTCAATGAGTTTTTCCGTAGGTAATAAAGCATCTAACCAATGAATTTTCATTCCATCGCGTTCCATTTTACGGAAAAATGTCATTTGGCGTTTGGCAAATTGATGAATGGCGATATTTAAACGTTCGACCATTGTATTGTACTCTAACGTACCTAAGAGATATTCTGTGATAAATTTATACTCTAAACCGTAATAAATCAGTTTTTCAGTTGAAATGCCCTGCTCAAGCAGTTCTTTCACTTCTTCAATCATGCCGTTTTGTAAACGTTCATAAAGTCGTTGTGTGATACGAGCGCGTCGTTCTTCAACGGGCAAATTCAGCCCAAAAATCTGGTAATTGATTGAAGGATAACTGATAACAGATAGCGGATGATGTTGTAAAAATAAGGCGATTTCAATAGCACGCATAAGGCGTTTTCGGGTAGAGGTATCGGCCAGAGGGGTATAACTGGAAGGAGTAGAATTGAACTTATGGAGTAGCTCTTCATCCGAGTAATGAGACAGTGCTTCTCTTAGTTTTTCATCAACAGGAATGCTCGTAAACTGATGTTGTTTCAAAATGGCTTCAATATAAAGTCCCGTACCACCGCACAGAATCGGAGTTCGACCTCGTTGCCAAACACTCGAATAAGCCTGCTGAAAATCCTGTTGAAAACGATGAACATTGTAAGAATCGCCCGCCTCTACATTGTCTATTAAGTGATATGGAATCGGTTGATTATTAACGATATATTCCCCTAAGTCCTTCCCCGTGCCAATGCTCATGCCCCGATACACTTGTCGCGAGTCGGCGCTAATGATTTCGCCATTTACTTTGTAGGCCAAATGGGTAGCCAAGTGCGTTTTCCCACAGGCTGTGGGGCCAAGAATAACGATTAGTTTGGGGTTTACAGTTTGCAGTTGGATGATAAGTTATAAGGTTATGAAATAAAAAAGCGTTGATAAAGTCCAAAACTTTATCAACGCTTTTGAAAACTTTCTATTAAATACTCTGCTCTGTTTCAAGCACTTCATTTTCCATCAAGTGATTTACTTCTTTCTTTTGACGGGCATTGGTCAATGCTGCTTTTACGAAATGAACAAATAACGGATGTGGTGCCATCACGGTACTTTTAAGTTCTGGATGATACTGCACACCGATAAAATAAGGGTGTTTTGGTAATTCAATCACCTCTATTAAATCGTTTTCAGGGTTGATTCCTGACAATACCATTCCCGCTTTTTCAAAGTCAGGACGATATTGGTTGTTGAATTCATAGCGGTGACGGTGACGCTCGCTGATTTTGGTTTTGCCATAAATCTTGTGGGCCAACGTCCCCGATTGCAATTTGCAAGCATAAGCTCCCAAGCGCATGGTTCCACCTTTGTTGGTGATGTTTTTTTGTTCTTCCATCATGCCAATTACAGCGTGGTCGGTTTCACTATCCATTTCGGTAGAGTGTGCATCAGCCCAACCCAATACATTACGAGCGTACTCAATCACGGCCATTTGCATTCCGAGACATATTCCAAAGAAGGGAATGTTGTTTTCGCGGACGTATTGTACCGCAGCTATTTTACCTTCAATGCCTCGTTCTCCAAAACCTGGAGCGACGAGTACGCCATCCAATGCAGCCATTTTCTCACCTGCGTTTTCAGGAGTGAGGTGTTCGGAATGAATCCATTCGATTTGTACTTTACACTCATTTACAGCACCTGCATGGATAAAAGATTCGGTGATGGATTTGTATGCATCATGAAGCTCTACGTATTTTCCTACTAATCCAATGCGAATGGTGCTTTTCGGGTTTTTAAGACGATCTACAAACTCCTGCCAAGCGTCTAAATCCACGTCTTTATCATCGTATATATCGAGCATGTAAAGTACCCGTTGGTCGAGGCGTTCTTTTTTCATCAACAGCGGTACGTCATAAATTGTAGAAGCATCCATAGCTTCAATAACAGAAGCAGGTTGTACATTGCAGAAAAGAGCGATTTTTTTGCGCATTTCTACAGGTAACGGATGTTCTGTACGGCATACCAAAATATCAGGCTGAATACCCGATTCCTGCAACATCCTAACGGAGTGCTGTGTGGGTTTGGTTTTCAATTCACCTGCCGAACTTAGATAAGGAATCAATGTAAGGTGGATAACCAAAGCATCGTTTTCGCCCAATTCAAATTTTAACTGACGAACGGCTTCTAAAAATGGGAGTGATTCAATATCTCCAACACAGCCGCCGATTTCGGTAATAACGATGTCATATTCACCCGTTTCACCATGAAGAAGCATCCGTTTTTTGATTTCATCGGTAATGTGAGGAACCACCTGTACGGTTTTTCCTAAGAAGTCGCCGCGGCGTTCGCGCATGATGACATCGTAATAAATACGGCCCGTAGTAACATTGTTAGCCTGAGAAGTACGCTCGTTCAAGAAACGCTCATAATGACCTAAGTCGAGGTCTGTTTCGGCGCCATCGTCGGTAACATAGCATTCTCCATGTTCATACGGATTTAGTGTTCCTGGGTCAACATTGATATAAGGGTCAAACTTTTGAATGGTGACCGACAATCCACGTGATTGAAGGAGTTTTGCGAGAGAAGAGCCAATGATGCCCTTTCCCAATGAAGATGTTACGCCGCCAGTAACGAAGATGTATTTTGCGGTTTTTTGCCCGTGAGCAGCCATGACTTTATAGTTTGGTGGACTGGTTACGGGATACAAAGGTACAGAAAATTCGGTCTGAGTTACTATATAATTTTTAATCGAAGTTTATATTTGGAGGTAAATCATTGATACACAATAGTAATAATGAATATGAAAATCTGTATAAAATCGCAGATAGCAGGTTTTAAGTACACATTCACCCAACTTTCGTATTTTTACTTTTCAAATCTTCTACAGTATGACCTCTGGCCTACGTTTGCTGCTCCGAGTACTAATTTTTGTAGTTTTGGTTTTTGGTGTTATCTCCATTTGGGAGACATACAGAACAGGGAAATGGTTTTCGTTGGGGGCTGAAAACGAGACCGAAACTACCCACGCCGTGGTGCTCGAAGAAGTACAAGCACTGGGAAAACTGGAACTCGTTCGTTACAATTTCAAAGATATTGTCGAACACGAACAAGTGGTGCAGTGGCTTCCTAATCCCAAAGCGGTATTGATTGTACAAGGCGAGGCGATTGGTTGTATTGACTTGACCAAAATTACTACTTCTGACGTCACTGAAGCATCGGATACTGTCATTGTCCATTTACCTGAACCTGAGCTTTGCAGTTACAAAATCGACCATTCCAAATCGAAGGTTTATAACACCGAATACGCCTTTATGGAAGAAGCCAAACTCGTGCAAGCGGCTTATCAACACGCCGAAAAGCAAATCCAAAAAGCAGCCTTAGAAATGGGGATTTTGGAGCAAACCAAACAAAACGCCAACCAAATCTTGAAACCTGTTCTTGAAAA
>JBDHXS010000471.1:0-5717 GCA_039810845.1 Runella sp.
GGTAGCTTTCATTGGTTTTGAAGCGTTTGGTACGGTCAATACACTTAAAATATTGATGATTTTGGGAGTAATTTATTTGTTACTTCTCTTCAAAATGTTAGCTAAAAAAGTATTACTTACCGAAATATTGGCTTGTATAGCTATTTTTATTCTTCCATTTTTTCTACCAGTCAATGAATCTTTTTGGCGGGTTTTAAATGGACTTAAAAAAGAAGCTTCCTTCTTTTTTGACGAAGATGCCACTGGCTTATCAGTCATAAAAGCATATCCCAACAATGGGCAGCTCCAAGGATGGGTATTTGCAAATGGTATAGGGCAGAGTTTATTGCCGTTTGAAGCAGATCCTGCTCACGTAGCGTTGGGATTATTGCCTACTTTACTACACCCCAATCCACAACATATTGCCGTAATCGGCCTTGGGTCAGGCGGTACACTTTTAGGTGTGAGTAGCCGCGCTGAAACACAGCAGATTGATTGCTTTGAATTGATGGCCAATCAAGGAAAAGTACTAACCCAATACGCAAAAATAGCCCATTTGGACTTGGTTCCGCGACTCTTAACTAATCCGATTTTAAATCTCGCTTGGAGAGATGGGCGTTATGCTTTACATACACAGGAGAAAAAGTATGACATTATCGAAGCCGATGCCTTGCGTCCATTGTCGGCTTATGCAGGAAATCTATATTCTAGAGAGTACTTTGAATTACTCAAGTCTAAACTAAAAGAGGGAGGATATGCGGTGTCTTGGCACGCTACCGAACGTACACGACAGACCATGCTTTCGGTTTTCCCTCATGTGTTTGGCAATGAATTGGTACTCATTGGCTCAGAAAAACCTATTAAAATTGATGAAAAAATAGTAGAAATTCGTGCTCAGCAAACCAAGAAAAATCCTTTTTTCTCAAAAACACCTTTGGACCCTGTACAAATTTTTAAAAGCCATTTTCAAACATTTAAAACATTCCAACGCCCTTCTAACTTAGATTTCAATACAGATTTGTATCCCAAAGATGAGTTTAATTTATAAATTAAATTGAGACATTTTTCTAAATGACCCGCTCATATACCAAAAACGAATAAGCAAACGCATGTTGCTCGTCGGTGGGGAAGTCCTGCCGACTTGTTATTTTAAAATCTTCTTCGGTGAATTCAGGAAAATGAGCATCTCCTTCAAAAATACCGTGAACTAATGTTAAATGAATACAATCGGCCAGCGGCAATGCTTGACGGAAGATTTCTTCGCCTCCGATTACAAAAACTTCTTGATCATTTTTACACTGTTCTAAGGCTTCTTCTAAACTACTCGCCCGCATAAATCCTTCATCTAATGGAAATTCTGCTTGTCGAGTAATGACGAAATTCCCCACTTTTGACGATAGTCGGTCAGGGGTATCGTAGCTTTTGCGCCCCATGATCATTCGACAACCTTCAGTTACTTTGAAAAAATTAGCCCAGTCGTTAGGTAATGATGGCCAGGGTAAGCGGCTTTTGTTGCCAATTGCCCGATTTTCGGACATGGCAGCTATGAGTGAAATACGCATTTATAATTCAATTATATAATGACTAACTAAGTGACTATAAAATGAAAACAAAACAGCGAGGCTTTTGTTGCCCCGCCGTTTGTTTCCTTTACTCTCTAACACTATTTATCCCTCTTTTAACTGTCAATTATAGAGAGTCAGCTGTGGACTCTCGCTCGGGCGGCCCGTTATTTGCCCGTCAACTCTTCTCCGCCACCTTTCACAGCCAATATTTTAAACTCGGTACGGCGATTGAGACGGTGTTCAGCTTCGTTACAATCGGCACCGTTGCTACAATCATTAACCAATTCTGATTCGCCATAGCCTCTTGCTTCCAAACGCGAAGGAGTGATGCCTTTGCGTATCAAGTAATCAAAAGCAGCTCTGGCACGGCGTTCTGATAGACGCAGATTGTAAGTATCGCTGGCGCGGCTGTCGGTAAATGACCGCAATTCTATTTGCATTCCAGGGTATTTTTTCATCAATGCCACCACTTTGTCCAGTTCTTTAGCTGCTTCGGGGCGAATGAAAAACTTATCCAAATCGTAGTAAATATTATCGAGTGTAAATACGTCGCCTGTGCCGTACATACTTAAATCACTTTCTACGACTTTCTTCTTGTTCTTTTTGTTTTTACCAATGGTCTGTTCATTGGTGGCTAATTCTTCTCCTTCCGCACGCAGCGCGTAGTTGCGGTTAGGATCTACCTCAAATTCATACCCACCGTCAGCTCCTGTTACTACTGTTTTCTCGGTTCCAGTTTTTTCATCGCGAAGTGTCACTTTTACTCCTTCTTGCGGTGCTTGGTTTACCTCCCGTTTTACTGTACCACGTAATATCGTACTTTCGCTCTTGTTGAGATAGATAGATACGCTCATTTGCGGTTTCGACGACTGCGTCATGGTAGAGAACAGTACATTGTTGGTGGCGTAGCCTTCTTTAATAGCCTTGAAATCATATTCAGTTTGAGCTTCTAAGCATATTTTAGTGGCTCCATCCATGCCTGTCTGTTGAATGTCTTGGTTAGAGCCATTTTTTATGATGCGTACGTCAGCTCCTTCGATAGGAGCGCCTGTTTTGGCATCAAAAACCAAAATGTCAAGCGGACGGCACGTGCGACGGAAACTATAAATATTGTCGTCGGATACTCCTTTTACGCGGTTAGAGCTGAAATAGCCTGTTCCACGGTCTTTGTCAGTGATTAGTCCAAAATCATCTTTTTCTGAATTGACAGGAGCGCCTAAGTTTTGTACGCCTTTATAAGCAATTCCATCTTTGAGTTCGGCGTAGAAAATATCCAAACCTCCCAGCCCTTCGTGGCCATCAGAAGCAAAATACAGGTTGCCGTTGCCATCTATAAAAGGGAACATTTCATTGCCTTCAGTATTGATTTCCTTGCCCAAGTTAACAGGGATTCCCCATTGACCGCCATTGTATTCTACCACATAAACATCCGTACCGCCGTAGCCACCTGGCATATCAGATACAAAGTAAAGCTTTGAGTCATCGGGCGATAGTGCTGGGTGACCGCATGAGAAATCATTGTTATTGAAAGGTAATTCTTTTACATTGCCCCAGTCTTTGCCTTTTTGGTCGGCAATAAACAATTTCAGCTTATTGACCCCATCGTTGCTTTTTCGGGCTTTGCCGCTGTTGTAGTTATTTCTTGTAAAAACTACTTTTGAAAAATCTTTAAAGAACGAAGCGGGGCCTTCATGGTACTTTGTATTGAGTGTACGGCTAAACTTCTCAGCTTTGGTGGTAGGCAATGGTAAATCTTCGCTGGCATCAGCGGTAGCTTCGCTTAACGTACCAGAATTGCCTTCACGAGAAGAAGCACCACTGAGCGAGGCGCTCGAACTTCGATAAACCTCTTTTATCCCTTTCAAGGCAGAGGTGTCAGGTGTGAAGTATAAATCCAGAAAAGGTGTTTGATTCCAATTGAAAACCCGTTTGATGACTCCCGACTCAGCTCGAGCCGATACGAAAACCAGTCCCCCTTTGTAGTACATTGGACTAAAATCGGCTTGTCGGGAATTGACGGGTAGGTATTCTACGCGATACATCGCTGAATCTTTATAGAATCGGTTCATGTCCATGTAAGTTACCGTAAACTTACGTCCTCGTAAGTCAGCCGATTGAGATTCGGCGTACTTGCTGTACATGCGTTGCGATTCGCGGTATTTACCGTTGCTAGCTAAGGCCTGCGCGTAATATAGGTAGTTACGACTGTCGGCATCGGTAAAATTTTCTATTAATTCTCCATAAACGCGTTCAGCATTACGAGTATCTTGAAGGCGACGATAGCTGTACGCCAACTTTTCCAGGGCCTCTTTGCGCTCGACAGGGTCGGTTTTCTTGTCGGTTCGCAAAAAATCTTCGTAGCCACGCACGGCATCGGCGTAGCTGTAATCATCGAAAGCCCGGTTGGCCGAACGAAGTCTAGCACTCTGGGCAAATAGAGTTAGCGTTATTAGGGTTAGAGCAAATCCCAACGCTATTTTAACTACGGTTCTCATTGTATAAAAGTGTTACAGTAGCAGGAAAATAGGATTCTGTTTGTCTGTACACCAAATACTATGCCAAACTCAATGAATTAATGCTGAGTGATGAATTTTGAAGAGTAACTAAGTGAGTTATTTTGTATATTATCTTGAAAATCAAATAGTTAAATTATTTGTAAATTTTATATATTTTTTCGTCACCGCTTTTGCTTTGAATCTCTCATCGGGCCGAAAGCTTACTAACCAGGCTATTTTTTTTTCAGATTCCAGTATATAGACCCTTTCCTTTAAGTTTCGAGGTACTTTTCTATCTATCAAAAAGTCGCTGATTTTTTTACGTTTACCTTTCATTCCTAAGGGACAAAACCAGTCCCCTTTTTGCCAAAGACGAAGGGTAAGAGGAAAAAGAAGGTCATCTGCATCCGGATAAGTCATGTTTTGATTGGCTTCGAGTAATACATCCCCAATTTCATTGGTCACTTCCCATTTTAATTTTCCATTTGGGTAAATCAGTTCACCTTCTTCCGATTGTAAAATCCATTCCAGAGGCTGCTCTTTCTTTTTTGAGGTAATAATCCAATGCTTGCGGTCGGTAATTAACGTATGCGTAGCCGAAAAAAACTGGTTGCCCACTTGCCTATTTCGGCTTTCCCAAATGTTTTTTGTTTGATAATAACTAAAACCATACTTGGCCAGCCAGTACCCTAATCTTTCCAGAGGAGCCGAGAGCTGTTCCAGTTTTTCATAAGAAATCCAAGTACTGTCATGTTTTTCTTGGAGTATTTCTTTTTCAACCAAATGCATACTTTCTGCTACTATTTCTTCTGTGGATTTGACGCGTTCAGAAAGTTCAGCTACTGCGGCGGTTACTTTAGGATTCATGTCTCGTAAAATAGGTACAACCTCATGTCTTAGGCGGTTGCGCAGATAATCATGCGTTATGTTGGAGCTATCCTCTCGCCAAGGCAATTGCATTTGTTGTAAAAAGTTTTCTATATTGCTTCTGGTTGTAAAAAGCAATGGGCGAACCAAGAAGCCATTTTTGGGTAAAATTCCATGAAGCCCTGCTAAACCCGTCCCTCGTGTAAGATTAAGTAAAACTGTTTCGAGCAAATCGTCTTGGTGGTGGGCGGTTAGAATATAATCGTAGGCATACTCTTGCCGAATCTGTTCAAACCATTCGTAGCGCAAATCCCGTGCAGCCATCTGAGTAGAAAGGCTGTTTTGATAAGCAAATGTCTTTGTATCAAAGCGTTGTGTATAGAAGGGGACTTTGTGCTTATTTGCTAATTGCTGTACAAAGCGTTCATCTCCTTCTGATTCATCACCTCGTAGTTGAAAATTGCAGTGCGCAATTCCATACTGTAGCTTGGCTTGATGGCACAATTCTACCATTACTACCGAGTCTATACCGCCACTCACTGTCAGTAGCAGTCGTTCTGAGGTCGTAAAAAGTTGTTTTTCTTTGATATATGAAATAAAATTTTCTAACATAAAATAGGTCCGCCTCTGCTTTACTCAGCAAAGATAAAGGTTAAATTTTTTGCCCTTCGTACTTTTACTCAAAGAAGCTTAAAGACCGTTTACTTCTTAACTTAGTACTTGTTCATGGATCAACTCGCCCGCGAAAACCTTGCCGAATGGAAACGTATTTTGGCTTATTGGGAAAAATATACACCTGACCCTCAACGGG
>JBDHXS010000472.1:0-5688 GCA_039810845.1 Runella sp.
CGCTTTCTTCGGGCATTGTTTAACTATTTTATTGATGGTTTACGAATAGTCTGACCGTAGGCCTGACTTGAAAAAGAATGACTATTGTGCTTCTTCGGGTCAGACTTATGGTCAGACCTTTGGGTTAGTTTCTTCGTTCTTTTAAATCTGCCTCTATCTGTAATTCCATTTTTTTGTCAATTACATAAAATACCAAAAGCCCTACGGCTATCAAAAACGGAATAGCAGGAAAAACACTAACAAGCATTTTGATACCGTTGATGGCCTCGGTAGTTTGGCCTGTGGTGATTTGGGGTTGATAGTCAAACATTCCCAAAATTAGGGTCAGTAGTGAACTACCAATACTCAAACCACCCTTCAAACCCACCATCATGGCCGAAAATATAATGGCGGTGGCACGGCGGTTGTTTTTCCATTCGGAGTAATCGGCTACGTCGGCTATCATGGTCCAAAGTATGGGCGTGCTGACGCCATAAAAAAACATGTGTAAAATCTGCGAGCCAAACATAAGTCCGACAGATTGGGGTGGATAGAAATAGAACAGAATAATGAAGAGAGTAGAAACGAACAGTGAAGCCCCGAAAACGTTTCTCTTTCCGTATTTATCCGCTAAGTTTTTGGAAAGCATTATACCAATCAAGCCTATCAAAATACCACCACCGTTAAAGACGCCCAATCCCATCGAGATGTCATTTTCAAAAGCCGGCAAGAAGGGCTTCATCGGTTCTAAGAAAGCAGTGAGTTGGGCTTTGTCCACGTAGTTTTCAAAATAATAGACATAAGAACCGCCCTTCATGGCCAAAGTGATAAAGACCAAAGTAGTGACTGTCAGCATGATAATCCACGGAATGTTTTTGAACAAATCACCCAAGTCTTCTTTCAACGACGATTTTTGTTCGGGTTTGGGCACAATCCGCTCTTTGGTAGTAAAAAAAGTAATCAAGAGCATGAGCGTACCGATAATGGCCAAAATGGTCATTACTTTTTCGATGCCCACGGCTTTATCGCCATCTCCTGCTTTCAGAATCAGATTGTACATGAATACCTGCACAAAAAACTGCGAAAACATCACCGCCACAAAACGATAGGCCGACATACTATTGCGCTCGGCCATATCGCCCGTAATAACCCCACTTAGGGCTGAATAGGGCAAATTGTTGGCCGCATACAGCAACAATAACAAGCTGTAAGTAATGACCGCATACACAATTTTGCCTTGATAAGAGAAATCGGGGGTACTGAAAGCCAATAAAGCGGTAACTCCCAGTGGCACAGCCGTCCACAATATCCACGGCCTGAATTTTCCCCATCGGGTATTAGTTCGGTCGGCGATAGCACCCATCATGGGGTTGAAGACAAAGGCCGCAAACAAGCCCACAAAGAGGGTAACTAAGGTAGCATCTTCGGTTTTTAGACCGTAAATGTCAGTATAAAAATAAGCCAAGTACGTAACCAGCGTCTGAAACACCAAATTGGCTGCCAAGTCGCCGAGGCTGTAACCGATTTTTTCAAGGACAGATAGTTTTTGAGAGGTTTGGTTCATTAAAAGTAGGTTTAGGAGAGTTTAAAAACTTATTGTTTTTTGTAACACAGAGTTGCACAGAGTTTAAAAATCCACAGCGTTTCACTGAGTTTTGTTGTACTTCGTTAAGGTTTTGTCTGACCGTAGGTCTGACTCGAAGAATACAATATACTGTTTCGGGGCAGACCCCACAGACATTTCAGTTTATTCTTTTTCGGGGCATCAGACCTGATTACTTTACTTACTTTTTCGGGTCAGACTTTCAGTCAGACCTACTTGGTTTTTAGTTCGATTACCGACTTATACGCCAACTTTGGCTTGTATTCTCTATCAAAAAGCAAAGGATAGTTGGTTCTACCTCTAATGGGAAAGCCATTTAGCCAAGAATGTCCGTCGTTTACTCCCCAAAAGGTAACTCGGCTGATTTTGTCCTTATGTTTTAGGAATAATTTGAAAAGGTCTTCGTATTTCTGGGCCAAAACTACGCCTACCGAGTCGGGCATACCTGCCGTGTAAGGGTTCATTTTAGGACTTCCTTCAAAGTTTTGATTTACATCTGCTCCTTTTAAGTCCCAGGGGTTGGGCAAAACGGTAAGGTCAAGTTCGGTAAATGCTACTTTCACGCCCAATTGGGCAAACTCAACAATAGCGTCTTCAATTACTTTGAGGTTCAGAGTGTTGATACTCCAATGCCCTTGAATCCCCACCCCGTCTATTTTGGTACCGCTGGCTTTCAGTTTTTTGATAATGTCAATTGCTCCCTTGCGTTTGGCGGGTTGCTCAATGTTATAATCGTTGTAGTACAATTCGGCTTTGGGATCAGCTTTGGCCGCCAGCTCAAAGGCTTCTTTGAGGTATCCTTCTCCTAATTTGCTCAGAAACACCGATTTGCGAAGTGTGCCGTCTTCGTTGAGTGCTTCATTGACCACATCCCAACTGTTGATTTTTCCAGCATATCGGCCTGCCACGGTTTTGATGTGTTCGGTCATGAACAAGCGTACCCAATCCACACTGTTGATTTTACTTACAAAGCGTGGTAATTGCGAGTGCCAAACCAAGGTGTGCCCTACAATGTACATATTGTTTTTTTGACCGTATTCAACAAATTTATCGGCTGGCGCAAAGTTATAGCGACTCCATTCAGGATGTATCACCTCCGACTTCATGATGTTTTCGGCGGTTATGGCATTAAACTCTCGTTTAATGAGTTCATTAGCCACTTCGTTTCTTTCTTCAATGTGCATAGTTCCCAAGGCCGTTCCTATCAAGAAATCTTTTTGATAGGATGTTTTCAGCGTTTGCTGACTGTAAGCGGAATAACTCATTCCCAAAATAAGTACTCCCCAATACAGTACTTTTAGTTGATTTTGAAGTTTCATAATGAATTGATAAATAATTTTTTGAAATAAAAACATAGTCTAATTATGTGGTCGAGGAGCAAGCAATGATTAAAAACATAACTGTGAAAATTCGAACGTATTTTTTTGTCTCAAACCACCCAAAAAACTAAAAGTACCAATTAATTGGCTATTTTACGCAATTAATTGGTACCATTTCGTTACTGCTTGGCGAGCTTCATCTCACCGCGCTCACTTTTTACAACCAGCTCTTTTTCAGAAACCAACTCGCCTGTGTAGCTCATTTTGCGGTCGTTGAACGAGATGGAATAAGAGATTTTTTTTCCTTCTACTTTGCCTTCTTCAATTTTGGCTTCGCCAAATTGCGTTTTCCACGTGCCAGTCAATTTGTCACCTTCTACTTTAAAGGTATAGTTCACTTCAAACGTGCCGTTAGGTGTTTCTCGGCTGCCTTTCCAGTTGCCGTCAATGGGGTTTTGCGCAAATGCCACTAAGCTGAAAATGGATAAAATCAGAGAAAAGAATAAGGTTTTCATTGTAAAAAATTGGGGTTTTGGAGTTGGAAAATTGATTGAACTTGTTTGAATTAAATTTTACCTCGGAGTGGCACGGAGTTTAACGGAGTATTCTTCGTGCAACTCCGTGACAAACTGCGTGTCACTCCGTGGTTAATATCACTTAAACAACAACTGAGAAAATCCGAACAAATCATGCCGCCAAACGGGCCATGTATGCCCGCCTGCGTATTCACTGTATTGGTACTTGATACCCATGTCGTCGAACTTCTTCATCATTAGCTGGCAATTGGCGTGGGCGATGTCTTCTTTCCCGCCCTGCGAAATCCAGAATTGTTTGATGTTGGCGTTGATTTTATCCTTATTCGCCTGCATAAATTCGTACTGAGGCTCAGAAAGTTTGGTATTGTTGGCCCACCAACCCGAACTGAACACTCCGAGGTAACCAAACATGTCGGAGTTACGAACGCCAGCGTGTAATGTTTGCAAACCACCCATCGAAAGCCCCGCCAACGCGCGGTTTTTAGCGTCGGTCAGGGTACGGAAATTGGCTTCCACAAACGGGATGACGGCGTTTTTGAGTTCGTTTTCAAACTGGTTTAACTGCTGCATCCCAAAGCCTGCCACACCGCCGCCGTTGCCGTAGAAATTCCCGTCCACCATCACAATCAACATCGGTTTGGCTTTATTTTCGGCAATCAGGTTGTCGAGAATAACGTCCGTACGGCCCTGCGTTGCCCAGCCGCGCTGGTCTTCGCCACCGCCGTGGAGGAGGTACATCACGGGGTATTTTTCAGAAGATTTGTCATAACCCGGAGGTGCATACACGTACATTTCGCGCCACGCGTTAGAGGCTTTCGAGAAATATTTTTTGATACGAATATCGCCGTGCGGAACGTCTTTAAGGGTATAAAATCTACTGCCTTCGTACGGGATTTCGATACCGCTGGCCATGCGTCCCATTCCGTAGAACGATTCGCTGGCGGGGTCAGCAAGGGCTACCCCGTCGATGATGAGCGAGTAGTAATGGAAGCCACGGCTAATGACATCGGTTGTTACGTTCCAGAAGCCTGCGGTGTCTTTCACCATGTCGTACTTTTTACCCAAGTCTATCTGAACCTTCTGTGCCTGAGGCGCTTTAACTTTGAAAACTACGCGATTATCAGGCAGAATCTGCGGGTATTTGCCGTTGCGGATGTTGGTAGCCGCAGGCGTTCCCAGCACCGAATACGAAGGAAACAATGCCGTATCGACGGGTTTGAACAGGAATTGCGAGAACATAAACAACCCGTTTTTCCACACCTTAAAGTCGTGGCCGCCCGCTTCGAGGTAATAGATGTGCGGTACGCTGTTTTGGTATAAATAATCGTGGGTGCGTTTGCTGAACGTAATCAGCCCGTCGGCATCGCCGCACGAAATCCAGAGTAGCTTCAGCTTTTGCTTAGCGTCTTCGGGATTGGGCACTAATTCCTGCGGAACTTTGGTGTTGGGCGCCGAGGAAAATCCGCCCACCCAAGCGAATTTGTCCAGATTGCCCAACCCAAAGTTCAGCGATTGCCCGCCGCCCATCGACAAGCCCGCAATGGCGCGGTGTTCACGGTCGGTGAGCGTCGGGTATTTTTTCTCCACAAACGGAATCAGGTCGTTGAGCAGGTCTTTTTCAAAGGTTGCGAAGGCTTCCACCTTGTCTTTGTCAAAGATATTTCCCACCGCGCGGTCGTCTTTCATGGCGCGGCCGTTTGGCATCACCACAATCATCGGCGCGAGTTTACCATCAGCGTATAAATTGTCCAAAATCACCTGTGGATTCCCACCTTTGAGCCATTCTTTTTCGTCCCCGCCAATGCCGTGCAGCAGGTACAACACGGGATATTTGGTCTTTTTGTTAAAATTGGGCGGTGTGTAAATGAGCGCTTTACGGGTACTGCCAACCGTCTTGGATTCGTACTTCACCGTGTCCAGTTTACCCGTGGCAATGCCCGTTCTGACCTGATCAAAACTTTTGGGCATTTCTTTGTCGGTGGGTTGAGCATGCAAGCTGCCAACAAGACCGAAAAGTGTAAAAACAAAATACGTTAAATGCTTCATATTGAAAGGGTTTAATCATTAGTAATATTTACAGTCACCCCAATACCGACAGGCCCACGCGATCCACGTACTCCAGTTGGGGCCCGTACTATGTCCGCCTGCGTGTTGCCGAAACGCTATTTCTCCGTCAATCAGCGGAGTGCCGAGGCGGGGAAATTCGGAGGTTCCAAGGTCTTTTTTACCAAATAGTTTGTAAACAGGACCC
>JBDHXS010000473.1:0-5683 GCA_039810845.1 Runella sp.
AGGTTATGCTTTCAAGGACAAAGGCGACTTAGACTCTGCACTGGTCTATCTAAAAAAAGGGTATCAATGTTCTCTCAATGGCGACTCACCGATGAATCCCGCTAATTATGCCACGCATTTTGGCGAAATCTATTACAAAAAGGGTGATACTCAGCTTGCACTGCTATATTTACGAGAAGCTATTGCCCATACCGAAGAAAGTATTGTTGGGCAGGCTTTTTATTATTTGGCTCAAATTTATAAAGGACAAAATCAATTAGATTCGGCTCAGTATTTTGCCAAGCAATCATTATACTATGAAGAAAAATACGGACGTAGTATGCACATCATTGCGGCCTCGCAATTATTGTACGAGTTATATAAAAATTCTAATCCAAAAGTAGCCTTGTATTATTTAGAAGTATCTTCGGCTACCAAAGACAGCCTTTTTAGCCAAGAGAAAGCCCGTCAAGTGGAGAAGTTGGATTTTGAAGAACACCAGCGAGAAGAACGCAATCAACGCGCCTTGGAAGCGCACAAAGCACAATTCAGAAATCAAGCCATTATCTATGCTTTGTTGTTCAATTTGGTTGGTGTCTTAATTTTTGCTTACTTTTTGCACAGAAAAAACCGTCAAAAACATAAAACTAACCAAGTTTTAGAGAAAACGCTCACCGAACTCAAAACCACCCAAGACCAACTCATACAGTCCGAAAAACTGGCCAGCCTTGGCGAACTCACCGCAGGTATCGCCCATGAGATTCAGAATCCACTGAATTTTGTCAATAATTTTTCGGAATTGTCAGTGGAACTAATTGAAGAATGCCCCCTACCCCCCAATGGGGGAACTGATGAAAGTTGGATTCCTGACACCCCTTTTGGGGGTTGGGGGGCTTTTTTGACTGATTTGAGATTGAATTTGGAGAAAATCAACCACCACGGCAAGCGAGCCAGTAGCATCGTCAAGGGCATGTTAGAACACTCCCGCATGGGTACAGGCGAGCGTGTCCCCACTGATATCAACAAACTCGCCGATGAATACCTACGTCTGAGCTACCACGGAATGAGAGCCAAAGACAGCAATTTCAACGCTGAATATGAGTTGATTGCCGACCCCAACTTACCTTTAATCAACGTCGTACCGCAAGAGATTGGGCGGGTGCTGTTGAATTTGATAAATAATGCGTTTCAAAGCCCCCTCCCCCCCAATGGGGGAATAAAAAAAGTCATTATTAAGACGAAGTACATAGCTCCCCCATCGGGGGCGGGGGGGGGTGTTGTTGTGTCTGTCACCGACAACGGTGCAGGCATCCCCGCCGACATCCTACCCAAAATCTTCCAACCTTTCTTCACTACCAAACCTACTGGCGAAGGCACGGGCTTAGGTTTGTCGTTGAGTTATGACATTATCACCAAAGGGCATGGGGGGACGATTGAAGTGGAGAGTGCGGAAGGAGGGGAGACCACATTTACGGTGAGATTACCGATAGGGTAAGTAGGTGTTGATGGAGGTTTGTTTCACCACAGTTTTTTCCAGCTTGACTGTACATGAGTTGAAAAGAGCTTTATCAAGCGTGTATGTTTGAACTGTCAATAACGACAATCTCAAACTTTTAAAATCATGAAAAAGCAACTTAAAAAACTCGAATTCAAAAAAGAGCAGGTAATGAGCCTTTCGGCCATGCAAAGCGTAAAAGGAGGGATATCCGCTCGTTGTGATACCTTTCTCAATAATGACTCCATTAATCTGATGACCTCTGTTGGGCCGATGTGTCCTACATTGGTTCAGACAAATACGGTAGGTTGTTAGTAAAAATACAAACAAGTTAGTATTGAAAATGGGGGAGTGAATCTTGCATCTTTGTAATGGCAAAACAGTCAAAGAAAACAAAATCTTAAACAACCAAAAATAATAAAGCCATGAAAAAGCAAATCAAAAAACTCGCCTTCTCGACTGAGAAAATCGTATCACTTTCAAAAACCCAATTGCAAGATGCCCAAGGCGGTCGTCCCAGCAACAGCGGACAATCATACAATTGTTTGGCCAGTAGCGGTGGTAGCCGTACCGTTTATACCCTGTAATCAGTATTTTTTGAGATTAAACGTGGATAAGGATGCTATCTTTATCCACGTTTAGTTTTACGCCTCCTTGGCATTCTTCTACCTCTCAGTGCTTAAAAACTACGCTTTAAACCCTTTTTTTTGAGGTGGCAAGTTGTCAGAGCTAATTTTACCCCAAAACATTCTCAGTCATGCCATCTACTTATTTCTCAACGGCTTTTGTACGAGTTCCTTTAGCTGGAAGTGCTACTATTGAAAACATAGATTGGGAAAAATTGGGGCAACAAGTCCGCCAACCCGAATTTTTGGAGGCACTATACATTGCTTCTCCTGCTTTATACGATGAGACCATAAAGCTGAATCTAAGCCACGAACCCGATGAGAAATCAAAGCGGATTGTGTATTCTTTGATTAAATATCTGTCGCGCTATGCTACACGTTGTACACCTTTTGGGCTGTTTGGCGGGTTTTCTACGTTACCCATTACTAATGCCAACACGGAAGTAAGCATAGCCCATATCGGTGCACCCCGTAAAGTGACACGGCTGGACATGAATTATCTCTGTGCGCTGTCGCAAGACTTGGAAAAACATCCTCATGTTAAGCCTTTTCTCCACTTTTTCCCCAATACAAGTCTTTACAGTATCAACGGCCAATACCGCTATATTGAGTACCGTTACAATGATACGGGTATGCGGATGCACCACTTGAGCAGTGCCGAGCAGTCGGAATACCTTGACTCAGTGTTGGCACAGGCAAAAAAAGGGGTAATGATTGGTGATTTGGTCAACTCACTCATTTCCGACGAAATCACCGAAGAAGACGCACAAGAGTTTGTCGAGCAAGTGATTGAATCACAGCTGCTGGTTAGTGAGTTGGAACCCGCGCTGACGGGTGATGATTTTTTAGTTCAGATTATCAGTGTTTTACAAAAAATAAATGCTCAACAATCGTCGGAGGAATTGCCATTTATCCTTCAGATTTTGGACGAAATAAAAACGTCTCTAAACCAAATCGAAACCTCTGGCGAGAATTATTCCATCAATAAATTTACGGCAATTGAACAACTGTTGGCCCAATTACCGACGCCTTTTGACCGCAAAGTTTTGTTCCAAATTGATAGCTATTTGCCCGAAACATCAGGGCAACTCAATCGAGGATTGTTGAATAAACTGGTTTCAAAAATCCCGACGTTGATGAAACTCTCACCCGCGGGCAATCCGACATTGGACGATTTTCGGAATAAATTTTACGAAAAATACGAAGATGAAGAAGTGCCTTTTGTCTTGGCTTTGGACCCCGAAGTGGGGGTTGGGTATCCCGCAGGACAATCCAAAAATGACATTTCGCCTTTGGTGGAAGGTATTTGGGCGAACGGAACAAGCGCAGGTGAACAAACCATCAAGATTCCGCAAGAACACACCTATTTGCTCCAAAAAATAGCCGAGGCCCAGCTGACGGGCGTTTCTCAAATTGACATCAATGAAGACGATCTTCGTCAAAATGAACCTCGTAGGCCGTATTTGCCGTTGACCAACACCGCGATGTTTTCGGTGATTCGGGAAAATGGCCGTGAAAAATTGATTCTGGATAGCTTCGGTGGGGCTACGGGTACTTTTTTGCTGGGTCGTTTTGGGCATACCGACCCGTCGGTGTTGAATCTGCTTCAAGAAATCAGCCGTGCTGAAGATGAGCGTTTGCCTGAAGTGATATTTGCCGATATTGTACACTTACCCGAAGCACGTACGGGCAATGTTATCATTCGTCCCCAACTCAAGGAATATCAAATTCCGTTTTTGAGCAAAGCTTCATCAGCGCCCGAGCAAGAAATCTCGATTACAGATTTGATGATAAGCGTACGCGGAAATCAGGTTGTGTTACGGTCAAAATCGCTCAACAAGATTATTATTCCGCGCTTATCCAATGCCCATAACTATTCTAATGCCAATTCGCTCGATATTTATCATTTCTTGTGTGCGGTACAATCTCAAAATGTGCGTCCTGGATTTAGTTTTACGGGTAGTATCAGTTCGTTGTACATGTTTATTCCTCGAATTGTCCTCGACAATCTGATTTTGTCGGAAGCGCAATGGAATTTCCGCGAATTACAAATGAAACCCATTGTGGCGGCGTTCAAATCCAATAGTTGGCTCAAACTGAAAGTTGAAATTGACCAATGGCGGGCAAAATATAATATTCCACGCCACATTTGTTTGATGGATTCTGACAACGAATTGTACGTTGATTTAGAAAATCAGTGTTTGGCCGAAACCTTTGTCAATGAGATAAAATCGCGTGAGCAGTTTACCATTAAAGAATTTTTGTACAAAGCTGATCATTCGGTGGTGCAGTCAGAACGTGGCTGGCATACCAATCAGTTTGTGGTGGCTTTTGATCATACATCAGAGTATAAATTTGCCCCCGCGTCATTGAATAAAGTGGAAACAGAAAAGACAGCGATAGTAGCAGAACAAAAGGTAGAGATAGAAGCGACGCGGAAGTTCTTTACGGGCTCAGAATGGCTTTATTATAAGGTATATACGGGCATCAAAACGGCAGATTGGCTGTTGACCGAAGTGTTGTTTCCGCTTACGGAGCGTTTTAAGGCCGAGGGCTGGACGGATAAATTTTTCTTTATTCGCTATGCCGATCCCAATTTGCATTTTCGCCTGCGTTTTCACTTTACCAATCCTCAGTTTATTGGGCAAGTAGTGCAGGAGTTACACGATGCACTTGCGCCTTACATCGCCAACAAAACCGTGACTTCGATTATCAACGATACCTACAATCGCGAATTGGAGCGTTATGGAAACAATTCGATAGATGCCGTTGAAGAATACTTCCACGTGGACAGCGATACGATTTTAAACTTCTTATCGCTCATTGGTGGTGCTGAAGGCGAGGAATGCCGCTGGCGGTTTGGCATAAAAATGACCGACGACTTACTCACTGCCTTTGGAATGGATTGGAAACAACGATTGGATTTTACGGAACAACGCGCCGCAGATTTTGGACGGGAATTTGGTTATAATTCGGCCCTCAAAAAACAATTGGATGGCCGCTACAAAGAAATCGAACCTGCTATCCAGGAGTTGTTTGACTTGGGTAATACAGAGCATTCATTTTTCTACGAACTTTCGCAGAAACGCTCCGAACGATTGCAATTGATGATTCAATACGTCAGAAATATTGCTGCACAGGGGCAATTGCAAATACCTTTAGATGACTTACTTGCCAGTCTTATTCACATGAATATCAATCGGTTATTTAGAAGTCAACAACGATTTGTAGAATACTCAATTTTTTACCATCTTCACAAATATTACCGTATCGTATATGGACGGACGGTGTTGGCAAAAAAATCGGTAGATGTAAGTAAGTGAGCCAATTATGAAAAACTTTTCCAAAAGCATATTCGGTGGAAAGATGAGTCCTTACGGAATCATAGACCGTTTTCCGCATATTCAGCAAGGGGCCATGATGGACTGTGGCCCCACGTCGTTGGCCATTATTTTTCAACATTACGGAACCGAAAGTGTCAAACATTTATTGACCCAACTTTCCGAAATCACACAGGAAGGTACGAGTCTGTACGCGTTGCTCGAAATTTCGGAAAGTTATGGTTTTAAGGCTGAAGGTTATG
>JBDHXS010000474.1:0-5669 GCA_039810845.1 Runella sp.
ATCACCATCACCATCACGGCGGCCGTATCGGTTTTATTGACAAACTTCAAAATATCTTTGACATCCTGAGTCGTAATCTTCATGTTGGGCGGGTCGGCAAAATTGGCATCTATCGTTCCAAAAAGCCCTTTTTCGGGTACTTGGTTAAAAAATGCAAAGGCACTGTAATAATCTTTTTGGAGAATAGGGTCATACTTGTGGTCGTGACATTTGGCGCACTCATACGTAAGGGCCAGAAACGTTTTGCCAAAAGTATTGGTACGGTCGGTGACGTATTCGATGCGATATTCTTCGTCAATTACCCCTCCTTCTTGGGTTATTTTATGGTTGCGATTGAATCCTGTGGCGAGTAGCATTTCTTTGGCGGTGGGGTCATCGGCTTTTTTGCCTTGCTTTTTTGCCAACAGGTCGCCTGCCAACTGCCACATCAAAAATTTATCGTATCCGTAGTTTTGGTTAAAGGCGTGAATCACCCAATCGCGCCACGGCCACATGGTACGCAGGCCATCGTCTTGGTAGCCGTGTGAATCGGCGTAGCGGGCTACATCCAACCAAGCAATGGCCATTTTTTCGCCATAATGCTTGCTTTTGAGCAACTCATCTACCGCTTTCTCATAGGCATTTTCGGAGTTATCTTTCAAAAATCTATCCTGCAACTCCAACGACGGAGGTAAGCCAGTGATATCGAGTGAAGCACGTTTGAGCAGGCGTTCTTTATCTGCTTCTTCGTTGGGTTCAAGCCCTTTTTCTTCTATTTTGGCCAACGTAAAATGGTCAATCTCATTTTTTGGCCAAGCATCGTCGCTTACCTCGGGAAGTTTGGGCGTGGTAGGGGCAATAAATGCCCAGTGGGGCTTGTACTTAGCACCTTGTTTAATCCACTTTTCAATAAGGGCGATTTCATGCTCCGACAGTTTGAGGTTTGATTCCACAGGTGGCATCAAGTCTGCGGTGTCTTTGGTGGTGATGCGTAGCCATACCGCCGAGTGTTCAGGGTCACCAGGGACAATGGCGTGCAGTTTAGGATTGTCTTTCAGCGCAGCATACGCAGCCACCTCGGTATCAAGGCGTAAGTCGGCTTCGCGTTTGTTGGCATCGGGGCCATGACATTTGAAGCACCGATCAGAAAGAATCGGGCGAATGTGGTAGTTGTAATCCACCTCATCGGGCATAGACGAGGCGGAAGTGCTGCCGCCATTGAGAAAGCAGGCCGTAGTCACGCACGAAACCGCTACTCCAATAGCCAGTAAAAGCCTGTTTTTGAGCAGATAAGCCGCTAATTGACCGTATATTTTCACGTTAAGGATAGAAACAGTTTATAATAAGTACAAATATATTTTAAAAAATATTAAAATATATTTTCTACTCTCTGCTAATGAATAATTTATGAAAATACTCGTTACATTTTATACTACGGAATTTTCAAGGCCATCTCAAATAGAAATTTGTATATTTGAACCCTCTAAACAATATTCCACCAAATCTTTCCGTTTTTGACACAGCAAAAACCTAACAGTAATGATTCTACTCCAAGCGCAAACCGCCGTTGACTCCGTAGCTACTACCGCTGCTTCTACCTCAGGAATTTCTTTATTTGACTTAGTGATGAAAGGAGGATGGGTAATGATTCCACTCCTACTTATGTTTTTCGCCACCCTATTTTTAATTATCGAACGTTGGTTAGCGATTAATGCCAACGGCAAAATCGAAAATAGTTTTATTGATAATATGAAGGATTTTGTGCAGCAGGGAAACATCAAATCTGCCGAATCGCTTTGCCGTAATCAACGCTCTGCTGCAGGACGAATTTTTGAAAAAGCCGTAGGACGGATTGGTTATTCTATCAAAGACATCGAAAGTACCATTGAAAATGCCAGCCAAATTGAATTAGCTCGTTTAGAAAACAACCTTGCCTATTTGGGAGTCATTGCGGGTATCGCACCTATGTTAGGATTTGTTGGTACTATTTCGGGGATTATCAATATATTCTGTAGTATTTCACTCTCAAACGACTTTAATATTAGTACCATTGCGAGTGGTATGTATGAGAAAATGGTCACTTCAGGGGCAGGTTTGATTGTGGGTTTGATTGCTTACATGGGGTATCACATGCTTAATATGAAAATAGACCGTCTTGCCCTCAAACTCCAAGCGGGTGCTTTTGATTTTTTAGACGTTTTGCAAAAACCAATCACAAGCCGCTAAATAGTGTTATCCGTTATTTGTGTATCTGTTATCCATCTTCGTTCTCTACAGTGCCCATTAGCGGTTTACAAGAAGAGAAATTAACTTTCGGACAACTGTTAATCACGAACAGTTTACTTTAGAACCATGAAAATCCGTCGAAAAAAAGCATTTACACCTAAGGTATTTACTGAATCACTCAATGACATCATGTTTTTCTTGATGTTGTTCTTTTTGATTATTTCTACCATGGTGAATCCCAACGTCATCAAACTGATGTTGCCTAAAGCCTCAGCTGCTCAACAAATGCAAAAGAAGCAGACAACGATAGCCGTAGATTCCGAAAAAAATTATTTCATTGACCGCGAACCCGTGGCTAAAGAACAATTGGAGGCGCAGTTACAAACTATCTTTGCAGGAGTAGAAGAAAAGACGGTTATTCTTCAAGTAGATCAAACTATTTCGGTACAAGATTTAGTAGATGTACTGGCGATTGGAGCCAAACTTGACATCAAGATGGTTATGGCGGTGAAGAAGTGAGCAGTAAGCAGTTAAAGGTTTTTAGGTTGGATTATGGCCAATTCTTCGGGATATCTAATGTCCGAGCATAGTTTTTAGAGCAGTGGGTGTGTACATAGTCCAGTAGTTTTTGCATATCTCTTTCAAAATCCACGAAGTAGTCGGGGTCAAATTTGTTCAGTTTTTTCAGTAAACCATCTGTTTTCTTCGCAATGTATTCGGCACACGAGTCGCTTTTACTGTTGTGAATAAGCAGCATAGCAGATTGATGCTCAAAGAAGATCAGCAGAAGATAAAGTGTTAGCTCAATGTCTCCATATTTATCTTTGGTAGTTTTGACGTGTTGACTTATATCCCCGCTAAAATTCCGCATATCCATCATCATCCACCCTGGTGTGGAGTGGGTCATTTGAGCTATTTTCAAAATATTGCGCTTGATGTCATCGCGACGAATCTGAATAGTGTCTCCTTTCTCAATCAATTCAAATTCAAGACGTTTTACTAAATTGTCGTCTTTCCCAATTAAGCGCAGAAGTAACTTGTCTTTCTCTTTTTGGGGCATCTGAACAATCGCCCTCTTGAGTTCCTCCGAAATAGCCATATTACAAACCTTTGTAGTCTTTTTTCTTTTGTTTGGTTTCCAGTTTTTTTACTACGTCTTCATAAATTCGTTCCAAAAAAACGGGATTGGTCGAATAAAACTGATAACTACGATTATAAGTGGCTGAGTCTGTGTCGTACTTTTTAAAGATTTTTAATTTAAAATACTCGGTTATAATAGTAGAAGAATCAAGAGAGGTGATTCCCAAACGGCCTATACGTGCTTCGAGTAAATGTATATCAGTCAGGATTTGGGCCATTTTGGCTTCTGATAGTGTTCCTTTGGGAACTTCGGGTTCGTCTTGACAGCTTGTAAGAAAGATGGTTAGTAGTAAAAAAGAAAACAAAAGACGAGATACCATGGCCGATTTTTGTATTTTTGGACAGTTGAGCTACAAAATTACGAATGATTGAGCAATTTATAACCAAGATACGTCAGTACGAGATTCGGATTCGTAAAGCTGTCAATGCTGATATGCGTGGTAGCTTTCGCTCCGTTTTTAAAGGCTCAGGCTTAGAATTTACCGATTTGCGTGAATATCAATATGGTGACGATGTACGCACCATAGACTGGAACGTATCGGCCAAAGGCCACGGAACGTTTGTGAAAATCTTTCGGGAAGAGAAAGAACAAACCGTTTTTTTTCTGTTGGATGTAAGTGGCTCACAGCAAGTGGGTAATGCTACACATGCCAAGTTGGACACTGCCAAAGAAATCTGCGGGGTTTTGGCTTTGTCGGCTATTCAAGAAGCAAGCCATGTTGGGTTGCTCTGCTTTTCGGATCAAAAAGAAAAATACATCCGCCCTTCTAATGGAATGAAGCATGGCTACCAGTTGATTACGGAGTTATACAAATTAAAACCCCAATCGTCAAAAACCAATCTTGCAGAAGCTATTTTGTTTACGCTCAATGTAGTAAAACGCAGGAGTGTAGTCATTTTTGTCTCCGATTTTATTGATAAAAACTACGAACATAATCTTCGTGCTTTGGCTCGTAAACATGATTTGGTCATGATCCATCTCCTTGACCAACGAGAAACCAACCTGCCGCTTTTGGGTATCATCCCGATACGTAACCCAGAAACCAATCAGACTACTTGGATTAATACTTCTTCTCTTTGGTTTCGTCGTCGAGTACGTCAGGACTTTTCTCAACTTGGGAAAAAAATTGAACAATTTGCTCGCCAAAATGACATCAACTATGTAGCTATTGATGCCAAAGAAGACTATGTAACACCACTAGTTAAACTCTTTAAAATTAGGCGCAAAGCATAGAGCCTAAATCCAAAGTTGTGTAAGTTCGTAGGTCGTTATATCTTTGAGAAGATAACATATGTCTGAACTATGCAAGATTTTGTACAACTATTGATAATTTGACTTAGCATCTCGCAATCAATTTTCTTATCCTTGAAAAAACTTCTATTCTTATTGTGTTTATTTTCGCTGGAAATAAATGCCCAAAACTTAGACAATCATCTGCTTCAAAATATATATGGTTCTATTCAACCTACCAATGTCAATACAGCAAAAACATTGTCTTCAACAGCTACTCCTGTAAGTTTAGCGCTGCCTGCAGGCTTATTGGCCGTCGGATTTTCCACTAAAAATAAAACTTTACAACAACAAGGCTGGCAAGCCTTAGGTGGATTTGTGATAGCAAATAGCGTTACACAAGTTACCAAAAGAATTGTATTGCGTCAACGCCCTTTTATCGCTCATCCAAGCCTTTTCGTAGCGCGAATTGGAGGCGAAGAACCCAATTATTCTTTCCCCTCGGGGCATACCACCACGGCTTTTGCCACCGCTACTACCTTGGCCATCAACTATCGTAAATGGTATGTAGTAGTTCCCGCTTACGCATGGGCAGGAGCAATTGGGTACTCACGGATGCGTTTGGGAGTGCATTATCCCAGTGATGTGTTGGCAGGAGCCATAACGGGCGCAGCAGGGGCGTGGCTTTCTTACAAAATTCAACAGAAATGGATAAAAAGAAACCAGCAAAAATCCATGAAGTAAAAACAAATTTGCATTTTCCTAAGTTATAAGTCTATATTTGCGTCGCTTTTGCGCAAAAGCAAATCTCAAAAAAGGGGTGCCCCAACATGACGGGCTGAGATTATACCCTAAAACCTGATCTGGGTAATGCCAGCGGAGGGAATTTAAAATGCTAAAGTTTACATCTTGGTTTTTGGCCGTGGCAACGGGAGTGTTGCTATATGTGCCTACGTTTGCTCAGCTATCTGTATCGGGCAAAATCATTGACGCGGAAGACGGAAAACCGCTACCAGGCGCTACCATTCGCGCAGGAAGTTTTCGCGGAACAACCACAAACGATAAAGGGGAGTTTTTACTTAAAAACTTATCC
>JBDHXS010000475.1:0-5648 GCA_039810845.1 Runella sp.
CCAGTAAATTTGCTGGAATTGGTGCCGCGCACGTAAGCCACTTTCCCGCCCTGCCAATCCGATTGATTACGAACCCAAACCACGGCTCGTTCATTCGTTCCCTGTGTCATTTTGGCCAATACTTTGGTAGAAGCATCAGTGTTATTTTTGACTTGCGTGCGAATGCCTCCACCCGAAAAAAGCGCACTGTGAATGATCTTTTCGGGGTATTTTTTATCCAAAACGTCGGTCGTAATGGTAGAGTTTACCTGAAATTCTCCTTCTAAAGGCATATCATTTTGCAGATTTAACAAACTGAGAAATTCAGGACTTGCATGATCGGCAGGGCCGTAAACAAGCAGTTTGCCGCCTTTTTGAACAAAGCCAATCAATTGTTTTTCAAACGCCGAGCCGGCTTCCGGGACGATGCTTACCAAAATGGATTCGTTAAAATAGTCTGATTTTGAGGTGATTACTTTCTGAAACGATTGGGTGGAAATAATGGTGTTGAGCGGAAAGCCGTTGTTGATCGCTTGGCGAATGAGCCAATCGCCGTAGTAAATCTCTGATATGCGTTGAGGCTGCGTGTACGCCCAACGGTGGTATTCTTCAAAAGGATATACCCACACCAATGGCCCGGGTGCGGTGGGGGCTTCGTAACGTGCTTTCAAAATGTGTGGCGTTACTTCGTCAGGTACCTGCGTGGGTAATTCGCCGTATGAGTTGTCAACGGTCAGGAAGTTTAAGTGCGTTGGAAGTCGCACCTCTCCTTTGGCATTAATGCGTGCTATCGACATGGGAAGGTAAATATCATGTGGCTCACTGCCGTAGCGGTCGAGCCAGGGGCTGTTAACCCACCACGGATCGTGAGTATAATACCGAAAAAGATAACGTTCGTCCGGCAACTCAGCCATGCGCGACATGTAGCCAACTATTTCCAAACCAAAATCGCCGTCAAGTGCCGCCCAGGGTGAATTGGGGGGCGGGAGCATGTTGTATTTTCCTCCGTAAATTTGCTGTAAATCAACACCATCACGCGCTAAGTCCGCACCCGTTGAGAGATTGGTGCCGCGCGTTTGTATCTGAAACCGAGGACATTCTTTTCGAAAAAGGTTCCAGAAATTAGTGATCTTCGCTTTGATGTCGGGCAATTTTTCGGGCTGAAATGCTTTACCCGTAAAGGTAGCACCCGTCGAAGACCAGCCTTCAACGCCAAAGCCGAAACCGTTGCTTAGCCAAATGTAATCATATCCTAAATCGGTTAAGAAATGTTGGCTTTGTCGTCCTAAAAATGTACCGAAAGGTGTATCAGCCGGGATGCCTTTGGGAAATCCTGCATAGGCATCTTTGTCGGCGTTGAGCGTAGCGTAACAACTCACCATCGTTTTGTGTCCCATGGCATTTCCACCCAAGATTTCGGGATGTTTTTTATACTTGAATTCCGATTTGGCAAACTCAGGGCCGGGGTCAAACGTGGCACCAATGCGGATAGGTTTGCCTGTGATTCGTTTTCCTGCTTCTTTTAAGGTTTGAATGATAAATTTCAAATCGCCATAGGTAAACTTGGGCGGATTTTCCATGTACAGATACGCCCGTTCGTGCAAAGACAACTCTTTCGGCCCCGATCCTACTTCGTGTTCGGTATTGGGATTGCCGATGTAACGCGCCCATTCGAGCGGTTGGGTGAGGCTTCCTTTGTAATCCAAAATCTCGGAGCCGTCGGACGTCCAGAGCATTACCGAAACCGTATCGGTATGTCGCAGCAACGCGTGCCATTGCGTAAATATCTCATTGGCAACGTCCTGAATATAGGCTTTGTCGTTTTTCTTAAACGGCTTGAGCGACAGTTCCAACGTAATGTTATTGAACGATTTACCTTTCAACGTAGAGTTATCCAAGTTAGGCGTATCGGTGGTAAGACCCAACAGGACAATACTCAACAAACAGGAAAGCAGAAAAATGGACAAACGCATGGAGATAAAGGTTTAAGTGTGGTTGCCAGACTTGGAAAGTTTTTAAAACTTTCCAAGTCTGAGGTGGTATCTAATATCCCGTATTCTGTTTCACGACCGATGGATTCAGGTCCACTTCGTTTTGCGGAATTGGGAAAATGAGTTCAAAATCATCCACTTTAAACGAAAGTTTCAAACTTTCATAATGCGCGTTCAACACCGCCTGCGCCCGACCCGTGCGAACCAGATCAAACCACCGTTGTCCCTCATACAGAAACTCAACACGACGTTCTTTCTCGATAGCAGTTCGTAAGGTTGTCTGAGTCAGACCCGTTAAATCGGGCAGTTTGGAGCGAGTGCGAACCATGTTGATATAAGGAAGTGCTTCGGTCGTTTTACCTTGTTCATTCAACACTTCGGCATACATTAAAAGTACATCTGCATAGCGTAATGGCATAAACGTAACGCTGCCGTCGGAAAGGTCGATGGCTTTAAAATCCACAAATTTTAACCCGTAGCGGCTGTATGATTTTTTTCCTCCAATCAACAGAACTGAGTCGCTGACCGACAATGCCCTGCGAATATCGTTGGTTTCGTACGCTTTTGCAATGTCCAACGTAGGCACAATGCGCCCGGAACCTTGGAGGTTGTTGGTAAAAATCGCCATGCTCGTAATGGCGGGTGTAAACAGAGAGGAATAATTGTTGCCCATGCTCCGTCCCGAGACGTATTCTATTTCAAAAATGGACTCTGCTAAATTGTTATTTCCGTTGGTAAACAGCGTTTTATAATCAGCCGCTAAGCTATACGACTTGGCGTCGATCACTTCTTTTAACTTTGTGGCGGCCAAATCGTAACTCTTTAACGTAAGGTGTACTTTCCCTAATAAGGCTTTGACCGTGAGGCGTGAGGCTTTGGTTTTGTCGGTATTGAGCGTAGCGGGCAGCAGCGTTTCGGCTTCGGCCAAATCGGCCAAAATCATTTTGTAGGCTTCCTCTTTGGGTTTCAGGGCCATATCGGCCGAGGCCACCTGTTCCGGGCTGCTGAAGGTTTGGGTAACAATCGGAACATTGCCGTACAACCGTACTAAATAAAAATAGCTGTATGCCCGCAGAAATTTGGCTTCTCCCTTAATGCGGTCTTTAACAGTTTGGTCAAACGTAGCCGCGTCGATGCGGTTGATGATGCCGTTGCTTTGCGAAATGGTATATAAACAGGAGTTCCAAACCGAGCGCACAAACCCATTAGTAGATGTCACGGCGTTTTGATCCATCTGCATCTCGTCAGTGGACGGTGATGACCACTGAATTTCGGTGTTGTCAGTCGCCAATTCAGTCATGTACAGAACCGCACTGCCACTGAACAAACCGCGGAAAGTGCTGTAAACGCCCGTCAGTGCAGTTTCAAAGTCATTCTGATTTTTGAAGAATGTTTGGTCACTGATCTGGTATTCGGGACTTAGCGACAGAAAATCCTTGCAGGAAGTGGCCGTCAATATAAAAATGAACAGAACAATCAATTGCTTTTTCATAGTGGTTGTCGGTTAGAAGGTTACTCGTAGTCCAACAGTGTAGGTACGTGGATTGGGATACGCAAAAAAGTCGATTCCGCTGCGGGCAATGTTGTCGCCGGTAGTGCTGCCTTCGGGGTCGTAGCCTGGGTATTTGGTGAAGGTGTAGAGGTTGGTCGCATCGGCATAGACCGAAAGCGCCTGCATTTTCAGCTTACTGACCACCGTTTGCGGAAAGGCGTACGAAAGATTGACGTTACGAATGCGAACATAAGAACCATCAAACAGAAACTTGGTCGTACCCGCGCTGAACCCAAAGGCGTAATCATTGCGGATAGCGCGTGAATACAACCCAGCACCCGGGCTGGTTTCGGAACGCCAGCGGTCGGCCATTGTGGCTAATTGATTCTGTACGCCGGCACCGTTGAGCGATACTTCGCCGCCTTGGAAATAGATCTCATTTCCCTGCGAACCGTTGATACTGATGTTCAATCTCAGGCTTTTGTACGAAAATTGGTTGCCCATTCCCCACGTAAAATCAGGCCACGGACTGCCCACAATTGTTCGGTCGGCGCTTGTGATGGTGCCGTTACCGTCGGCATCCTGATAGCGAAAATCGCCCGGTTGCACTCTTGGATGTTGTTTGGGGTTGTTGTTAACTTCTTCTTGGGTTTTAAAAACGCCCAAAATGTTTAGTAGTCGGAAACTGGAAATAGGATAGCCTACCTGGGCCACTTGGTAATCAGATGTTTGGAGTCGAGCCGTGGCAGAATTAAGCGCGAGAACTTTGTTGCGGTTCCAACTGATGTTGAAATCGGTGTTCCACTGGAATGCACCTTTGGCAATGTTTTGCGAATTGATGGTTAACTCCAACCCTTTGTTTTCCACTTCGCCGATGTTTTGAAGCGAACTGCTGAAGCCCGAAGCGGCAGGAAGAATGACGTTCAATAGCAGGTTTTTCTTGTGCGCTCGATAGGCATCAAACGTAAAGGAAAGGCGATTTTGGAACAAAGAAACGTCTAAGCCCAAATTGGTTTGTACGGATTGCTCCCACGTCAGTACGTCGTTTGCCAAACTGCTGGGAACCACGCCCGATACCACTTGTCCGTTAGACACATTTCGCGAAATGCCCAATAATCCCTGACTGGCGTAAT
Organism: Runella sp.; assembly: GCA_039810845.1. Taxonomy (GTDB): domain Bacteria; phylum Bacteroidota; class Bacteroidia; order Cytophagales; family Spirosomataceae; genus Runella. Next base: position 4,596 of record JBDHXS010000475.1, read on the forward strand.
TGGGAATGAGATTGTTTCCCGAAATACCGTAACTCGCTCGAAGTTTCAGATCGCTGATAAACGGAATGCCGCGCATAAATGCTTCGTCAGACAGTCGGTAAGCGGCTGAAAAGGAAGGGAACATTCCCCAACGGTTCTTTGACCCGAACCGCGAACTGCCGTCTTGACGAATGGTTCCTGTAAACAGATACTTTCCAGCCAATGTGTAATTAACGCGTGCCAACCACGAAAGCATAGCCCATTCACTTTTGTAATTGGTGCCCGACGTGACCGCACCCGCCGCAATGTAATGTACATCATCCGTCGGGAAATCGGAGGCACCGGCCTGCAAAATTTCATCCGTATTTTTTTGCGCCGTAAAACCCGCCAACACGTCCAGATCATGACGTGCTCCGAATTTATGGCGGTAGTTCAACGTGTTTTCATTCAACCAGTTAAGACTCTTTATTTCAAACGCCCCCGCCGTAGCGGCTCCCGTGCGACTGGTCGCCAAGCCCACTTTGGACGATTTCCACAAACGTGTCACGTTATTGGAATAATTGACGCCCACGGAAGATTTGAAGACCAATCCCGGTGCAATTTCGTATTGTAAATAATTGTTAGTGAAGACGTTGGTATTATTTCGTTTGTCCGAAAATTCCGCCGCAATGATCAGCGGATGCTCTACCGGAATTCCTGTTGGACTCGAAAATTCCGAATACGGATTGCCGCTTGAGTCGTAAAGTGGAATGGTAGGATCGCTGGCTAAAGCGGCAGAAATCAAGCCGCGAAACTGTAAATGACCTTCGGCACGGGCAAAATCACCGTAGGAATGGGCACCTGAAAAAGAGGCTCCTATTTTTAGTTTGTCGGTTAATTGGGCATCAATGTTGGTACGTAGGGTAAATTTCTTGAAGTTAGAGCCAATGATAATTCCTTTTTGGTCAAAGAATCCACCTGAAACATAGTAGTTTACGTCTTTGCTCGTGCCGCTGGTGGAGAGTTGGTAATTTTGAACCAATCCTGACTGAAAAATAACATCCTGCCAGTCGGTACCGCTTTGGTTGGCGTATT
>JBDHXS010000476.1:0-5613 GCA_039810845.1 Runella sp.
CAAACCAACGTGCATTAAAATAACGGTCTTTGTACTCAGTATAAATCCCTGCTTTCAATTTAGGAGTGGCATCGGGATTTTCTTCGTTCTTTTTTCCCAACAGACGTTCGATACTTACTGTGCCTGTTCCAACGATTTCGTCCATCTTTGAATAAAAACGAGCAGCTTGTTGTAGAGTAGGGCTTTCAAATTGTTGGAGGTTGATAATAAAAGGATTACTGCTGCCGCTTTCACGAGTTGAGGTAAAACGGCGAAAATCGGGCTCAAGACGATACGTATAGCCCAGACCTCCAATCCAACGAAGTTTGGTGCGGTCATTGAGTTCGTGTGTTCCGCTCAATTGACCTGAATAAATACTGCGTTGTTCAAAACGGAAGGCGGCATTATTAATATCTAAGTTGTTTTCAATGTTAGCTCCACCACGTGTAACTGTTTCTTTGTTGGCCAATTGATTGAACAAATTACGAAACTCTATTTTGTTGCGTGGATTCAGAATCAATGACCAGTTGCTCATTACACCCAAACGGATATTTTGCTGAAACAGCTTGTCATCAAAATTTTCGGTTTTGGCTCCGTCAAAATTGAAGCGATTTTGCTGAATAGGATTAATCAAATTGGAAAAACCGTAATTGATAAATGAAGTATTGCTCAACTCTTTGTTTCCTACAAACATTCGACGGCTAAAATTGATAGCACCGCGATAATCAGGAGAAACCGTGTGTTGTTGTACGTTATAATAATCAGGTAAGCTTTTGAATTTATTGATTACTTCTTCCGATGAAGCATTGTTGATTACGCTATTTCGACTTGCAAAACCTTTGGGCAAAGTACGTGTTCCGTCATCAAATCCTAACCAATCGGTTTGGCCACCTTGGTAATTGAGGGCAGTATTGAAAGTAGTGTTTGAACGATATCCTACCGTAAACCCGGCAGTAAGGTTATTACCATCAGGAACCGTTTTGGTATAAATTTTAATAGCACCGCCGCCCATGTCGCCAGGTAGGTCGGCAGAAGCTGATTTGAAGACCAACATGCGGTCAATGGCGGTACTTGGAATTAAATCAAACGAAAATGATTTTACATCTACTTCGGTAGAAGGCGTGATGATGTCGTTGAGCATCACGGTATTATAGCGTTCGTTGAGCCCCCTTACTACTACAAAACGGTCGTCGAAGATAGAAATCCCAGGCACTCGACGCACTACTGCCGAGGCATCACGGTCTTGGGTTTTCTGGATTTGCTGAGCTGATATACCTACCGCTATTTGTTGTACTTGTTTGATTTCGGTAATGACCGCTACTTCGGTGCTGGTATTTTTGCGACCCTTTACTACGACTGTTTCCAAAACCTTAGAATCTTCTTCGATTTCGGTATCAATTACCGACGTTTTATCAGCTTCTACCCGTACATTTTCAATCAATTTTGGTTTATAAGAAACATACGAGAGTTGTAGTTTATAAACTCCCGCAGGTACTTTGTTAATCACAAAATTTCCTTCAACATCGGTAGCAGAGCCAAGCGTCGTACCTTCAATCAGGACAGTTGCGCCAATAATGGCTTCCTTGTTTTTGGCATCTTTGATAGACCCTCGGACAACACCTGTTTGGGCAAAAGAAGAAACACTAATTAAAAGTGCGACAAAAAAGAATAGAATTGGGCGTTGCATACGTTTTACGGTCAACATACTTTGATTAAGTTGCATAATTGGTGTCATAAAGGTGTTTGACTTTAACGCCGCAAAGGTAGAAGTCCAATATTACCTTAATGTTATGCCAATGTTACGAGTTGATTATCTTTGGTTTTTGCTATGAAATTACTTGATAATCAAATATTTACTGGGAAGTTTAGTTTTGTAAAATAAAGTTTATAAATAGCAAACAGGTTGTCTTTCGTCACTCAAAAATGAGTTTTGTACAATTTTTCTACGTGTATTTCCGTACTTTTGAACTTATTTTGAATTCTTGAAATGAAGATTCTTTTTGAAAAGACCACAATTGGGTTGTTGTTGGGCATAGGATTGATGGGAATGCTTGGGCTGTCAGAATCTGAACGCATCATAAACTCCAAAGAAGTCTCTCGTCCTCCAAAAGATACTCCCCCTGCTCGAATGCTATTTAATGAAAATCAGTGGGCTGATAGTTTATTTGGGCAATTGACGTTGGAGCAAAAGATTGGGCAGCTTTTTATGGTAGCGACTTATTCGGATCGCAATGAAACGTATTATCGCTATGTAGATCAGCTTATTCAAAATTATCATATTGGGGGCCTCATATTCTTTAAAGGAGGTCCATCACGCCAAGCCAAATTGACAAATCGCTACCAAACACTATCTAAATTGCCTCTGATGATTGGTATTGATGGCGAGTGGGGCTTAGGAATGCGTCTGGATAGCATTAATGATTTTCCTAAACAAATGACTTTAGGTGCCATTCAAGACAATAGCTATGTGTACCGTATGGGTTTGGAAATAGGGCGCCAATGCCGACGATTGGGTATTACGGTCAATTTTGCACCAGTAGCAGACATCAATTCTAACCCGCGCAACCCCATTATCGGCTTACGATCATTTGGGGAAGATCGTGACAATGTCACCAACAAAGCCGCTGCTTATATGAAAGGCTTGCAGCACCAGCGGGTTATTGCTACCGCCAAACATTTTCCAGGCCATGGAGATACAGATTCCGATTCGCATTATACATTACCTGTGCTATCTCACTCTACCGACCGTTTGACTGAAACTGATCTTTACCCTTTCCGAAAACTCATTGCTGATAGTCTGACAGGAATCATTACGGGGCATTTATATGTACCTGTATTGGATAATACGCCTTATTTGGCATCTTCTCTTTCAGAAAAGATTGTAACCGATTTACTCAAGAAACAAATGGGTTTTCAAGGTTTGGTATTTACAGATGCAATGAATATGCAGGGGGTGAGTCGTGGACGAACCGCAGTGGAAGCCAATATCAAAGCTCTTTTGGCAGGAAATGATATATTGTTATATCCCCAAAATGTTGTCGAATCTGTTAAAAGAATCAAAGATGGAGTGCTGAAAGGTACGATTGCCCCAGAAGTAATAGATGAAAAGGTACGTAAGATTTTACGGGCTAAATATTGGATGGGCTTGAATAGTAATAAATTTATTAATCCCGAAATGCTTAATGCTGACTTACAATCTCCTGCATTTAAGGCGCTTACCCGTGATTTGTGTGAACAAGCAGTCACACTTGTTCGTAACGAGGCTCAGTTGCTTCCTATTTCAGCTTTAGATACCTGTACTTTTGCCTCCATAGCGATTGGTGGGGGAGGAATTAACCTTTTTCAGCAAACCCTCAGTCGGTATGCGCCTTTCAAACACATTGTCTATGCCGATAAGCCTACAACGAATGAAGAGGTAGAAAGTTTGGTGACTCAGGCTGGAGAAGCCAAAGTGGTGATAGTGAGCTTACATGATATACGACGTAATTTTAATAAACCTTTTGGTATTACTCCTGCTACAATTGATTTATTGAATCGTTTGCAACAAAAATCGAAGGTGATTGTCAGCCTTTTTGGTACTCCTTACGCGCTCAAACAGTTGCCGGTCACTTCAGCTGTAATTTGTGCTTACGAAAACCTGCCCGATTTGGAAATAGCTGCTGCCCAGCAAATTTTTGGAGCATTACCTTTTAAAGGCAAATTACCTATTTCTATTGAAGGAATATATAATATAGGCACAGGTTATGAGACAAAGGCGTTGAATCGGCTGTTTTTTGGGCTACCCGAACAAGTTGGGATTAGTTCCGTAGGGCTGAACAAAATAGACACTCTCATTGAGAAATCTATTCAGGCACACATCTTTCCAGGGTGTCAAGTAATAGTAGCACGACGAGGACGGGTCGTTTTGCAGAGAAACTATGGTACGCTCAGTTATGACAATTTCAACCAAAAAGTAGTCAATGAAACGCTGTACGACGTAGCTTCTGTCACAAAGGTAGCTGCTACTTTGCAAGCAGTTATGTATTTACAAGAACAAAATGCCATTGACTTAAAACAAAAAACGGCACACTATTTGCCAGAACTTATTGGGACCAATAAAGCCAATATTACAGTGGAAGATTTGTTGTTGCATCGTTCAGGCTTAGTGGCTTTTTATCCCAAGCTTTGGGAACGTACAAAAACTGGCGGTGGTGGATTGATGACCGAATATTATAGCTCCCTGAAGGATAGTGTATATTCAATGCAAATTGCGTCCAAACTGTTTTCAAAACCTGCACTGAAAGATTCTGTATGGAAATGGGTAATACAATCGCCTATGCGAAGGGAAGTGAATGGTAAATATCCATTTGTTTATAGTGATTTAGGGATTTTGATGTTGCAAAAAGTGATTGAAAGCATCACAAATCAACCTTTGGATGAATTTTTAAGTCAAAATTTTTATGAACCCCTTGGGATGACGATGACGGGTTTTAAACCGCTCGAACGTTTTCCTGAAAGTCAGATTGCTCCTACCGAAAGCGACTTTTCTTACAGAAATCAATTACTTAGGGGTACAGTCCATGATCAAATGGCAGCGGTATATGGTGGAGTGGCGGGTCATGCGGGGTTATTTAGTTGTGCATCCGATTTAGCGATTTTGATGCAGATGAATTTACAAAAAGGGCTGTATGGAGACCGACGTTATTTTCAGGAGGAAACCTTGCCTCTTTTTGCTCGTACGTACGACAATGCAAATCATCGAGGTTTAGGTTGGGATAAAGCTCCTTCTAATGGCGAAAGCAATTATGTGGCTCCTTCTGCTTCGGCAGTTTCTTTTGGGCATTCGGGCTTTACAGGTACGATGGTGTGGGTAGATCCCAAAGAAGAACTGGTTTTTGTGTTTCTTTCCAATCGTGTTCATCCCAATGCAGAAAACACTGAAATCAATAGAAAAAAGATTCGCCGACGAGTACATGAGTTGGTTTATCAGGCGATTTTAGATACTGAAAAATAAAAGCCTTAGGTAGGAAAATATCATTTTTTCAATAAAGGGCTTATTTTAAGCGTTTTTATAAAAAATCAATGTTCAATTCGATTATGTTAAAAAAACTACTTTTTCTTAGCTGCGCTGCTTTGTTGTTTTGTGGGATGATTTCAGAAAGCGTAGCACAAAGCATTAGTGCTGTACTGGTTACTAGTACTTCTGGAGCAATTCCTGCGGGAGGCTATTGTGCTGGTCAACAAATACGCGTAGCGTTTACAGCCACAGGCTTTTCGGGAACACGTACTTTTTCGGTACAACTCTCAGATGCTGCAGGTGTTTTTTCGAGTCCTACTACCATTGGAACAGGTAGTGGGAGTCCCATAACAGCAACCCTTCCTATAGGTGCTATTGCCGCAGCAGGTTATAAAGTACGAGTATCCTCTGGGGCGACGACTTCGGCAGGTAGCACGGCCTTTCAAATTAATCCTGTAGCCACAGTAAATCCAATTGCTAACCTCACACCTTGCAGTGGTGCTTCTGTAGCTGGTATTGTATTTAGCAGTAGTAGTGCAGGGGCTGCTTTTACGTGGACAAGCTCAGCTAATGTAGGTTTTGGGAACTCTGGCTCAGGCAATATTCCAGCTTTTACAGCGTCTAATAGCGGAACAACG
>JBDHXS010000477.1:0-5598 GCA_039810845.1 Runella sp.
GCGCTTTTGATAGCTGCCATTTATGTGGCCTTTACCAAGCGGAGTCAATCCAACGCCCCTTATTCTAAAGTTTATCTATTCGCAATGATTGCTACACACACGCAGTTATTGATTGGGCTTCTTCTTTACGCTCTGGCTTGGGGTGTAAAAGCACGTTTCGACATGATGGGTGATAAATTTTACCGTTTTTATTCCGTCGAACATATTGTCGGAATGTTAATTGCCATTGCACTCATTACGGTTGGTCATGCGCAAGGTAAAAAACTCAATCACAGTAAAGTCTTTACCTATTACTTGGTCGCGTTGATTCTTATTTTCCTTTCTATTCCGTGGCCTTTCCGCAACTTAGGTGCTGCTTGGTTTTAATATCTGAAATTTCGAGGTAGGATGTACTTGAAGTCAGAAATCTGAGGTAAGAAGTAAGGTTTTCTTTTCCTACCTTCTTATTTCTGACTTCCTACTTTTAGTATAGCTGTCATTTACTAAACAATTTGCTGTTTTTTATTGGATGAATTTCCAAATTTTGTAAATTAGCCTCAGTTTCATATAATTAACCCTCCCTTCTCATGAAACACTGCTACGCGATTGTTGGACTGATGTGTTTGTTTTCACTGTCGGGATTAGGTCAAGCTAAATTATTCCAAGGAAATTGGTACGTTGGAACAGACGTTGGGATTTTTAGCAGTCAAACCCGAATGATAGCGGGAGAACTGACAAAATATGCTTCAGGTGGCTCAGGAATAATGCCGATGTATGGCATAAAAATCGGGAAAGTAATAAATCCTTTTGTATCGGTAGAAACGGGGGTTTATTCGCTACCTATCAATCTCGTTTATATTTATCAAACCAACCGAGTCGTAGGTACCAATTCAATGCAATTTATGAGTTTTCCGTTGCGTGCCAATTGGCGTGTTCGGGTTTTTCATGACCAACTCGAAGCACATCTCGGTGGCGGACTTCAATACGTGTGGGGGAGTAATCAGTTGTCCCAGCAGTTTTTCAATGGTGTTGTTACGAGTCGTGGTCATACTTGGACCGATTCATTGGTCTATACTGGTTCAGCAGGAATCATTCGCCAACATTCTATCAATGCTGAGGCCACAGTAAGTTTTAATTGGGCCATGTCAAGACGGTGGACGCTGAGCGTATATGCCCGTCAGATGATGGGAATGATGAACATAGCTCATGTAGATATTGCCATAAAAAATAACCAAGAACCCACTGAAAATGCTCAATTTGTGTCACGAGGTGCAGGGTTTAATACGGGAATTGGCGTAAGGTACAATCTTTCCCCAAAACGCCGCCTCAAATAGGCTTACACGAAAGACATCTATAAGTAATAGATGTCTTTCGTGTAAACATTTGAATTCCCAAAAAAACTACCCTTTCTTTATTGCTTTTGGTAGCTTTGGTACTCTTTGGTCCAATTATAAGCTCCAAAAGCGGCAATAAAGCAAAAAATAAAGTAGAGGAGTGCGTAAAGTTTCACCTCTTTGAGGTAATATATGTATGTCGCAATCGCATCAATAAAAAACCATACATACCAAGCTTCCGCCTTCTTACGAATCAACATAAAGGTAGCTACAATACTCATGACCGTTGTAAAAGAATCCATGTAAGGGAAAGCACTCGGTTTGCTAAATAAAGTAGGTAACCACTCATGTAGATTTTTGGCAAAACCTCCCATTATTAAAGTGCAAATGATGCCTCCGAGCCCCAAAACAAGCCATTGCTTTGGGGTTAGCTTACTAATTTTAAGTTCATTTTTCAAGTTAGCTTCTTCCGATTTCGGAAATTTCCACTGCCACCACCCCAGGAGATTAGTAATAAAAAAAAATACTTGCAAAAACATATCGGGATAGAGCTGAATTTGGTAAAACAGCACAAACGCCAACGCCACATTGAAAAGTCCGATAATCCAACTCCACACATTTTCGCGGGCTGATAGCCATACTGCTACGGCGCCTGTTATGGTAGCCCAAAACTCTAAATGGCTCATTTTATAACCCAAAGCCTCAAAAAAAATGTTATTGATATTAAAAAAATCCATAAAAACTTTTAAAATAGTGCCTTTAGTTAATCCCTTATTTTTGAGCAAATGTGTTCTTCTATAAAAAGAAATAGATTTTTTTAAACTTTATAGTGAAATTTTGGCTCGAAAAAATCTATTTTGCAGCACATAACCTATAATGAACCATCTCTAAATCCAATATTATGGCAAAATCAGCAAAAACTAAAAAAGAAGTCGTAGCCGAAACGCCTGCCCCCACGAAAACTCGCAAGAAAACCGAAACTGTTGCTGCTGTCGCTGATGCAGGATTACAAGCAGTAGAAGCCTATTCGCGATTTTCGGAATTTGATATTTATTTATTCAAATCAGGTAAGCACTATAAGTTATACGAAAAACTTGGTTCTCACGTCGCCGAACATAAAGGTGTCATCGGTACTTATTTTGCAGTTTGGGCTCCTAATGCTCAATATGTTTCAGTGATTGGAAACTTTAATGGTTGGCAACGGGGTAGTCATCCACTTAGCTCACGATGGGACGGTTCAGGTATTTGGGAAGGTTTTGTTCCTGACATTGGACGCGGAGAAGTGTATAAATATTTTATTAAATCACATCATCAAGGGCAAGAACTCGAAAAAGCCGATCCTTTTGCACTTTGGTGCGAAATAGCCCCCAAAACAGCTTCTATTGTATGGGATACTTGGTATGAATGGCAAGATGAAGGATGGATGCGCGAACGTCGCAAACACAATGCACTCAACGCACCTATGTCTGTTTATGAAGTCCATTTAGGTTCTTGGATGCGCGATCCCTCCGACCCAGAACGGTTTTTAAACTACCGAGAGATAGCTGATGCGATGGTTCCGTATGTGAAAGAAATGGGCTTTACCCACGTAGAGTTTATGCCCATTATGGAAGCTCCCTATCCACCTTCATGGGGATACCAAATCACAGGCTATTTTTCGTGCGCTTCACGCATGGGCACACCCCAAGATTTGATGTATCTGATTGAAAAACTCCATGAAGCAGGCGTTGGCGTATTGATGGATTGGGTTCCTTCACATTTTCCAGGTGATGCGCACGGTTTGTTTGCCTTTGATGGGACGCACCTCTATGAGCACGCTGACCCACGCAAAGGATACCACCCAGATTGGAAAAGTTATATTTTCAACTACGGACGCAATGAAGTACGTTCGTTTTTGATTTCCAATGCGTTGTTTTGGCTTGACCGCTACCATGCTGATGGATTGCGGGTAGATGCAGTCGCTTCGATGTTGTATTTAGACTACTCGCGTAAACATGGTGAATGGATTCCCAACGAATTTGGTGGACGCGAAAACCTAGAAGCTATTTCGTTGTTAAGGGATATGAACGAAGCTGCTTTTAAAGAATTTCCTGATATTCAGACCATTGCTGAAGAGTCAACAGCCTTTCCTGGGGTGTCTCGCCCTGTTTATTTGGGCGGCTTGGGTTTTGGTATGAAATGGATGATGGGTTGGATGAATGATACCCTCAAATATTTCGAGAAAAACCCTATGTATCGGCGTTGGCACCAAGACCAAATTACATTTAGCTTGGTATATGCTTTTTCCGAAAACTTCATGCTACCGCTCTCTCACGATGAAGTAGTGTATGGAAAAGGCTCTCTCATTGGAAAAATGCCTGGAGATGAATGGCAACGCTTTGCCAATTTGCGCCTCTTATTTACGTATATGTACACTCATCCAGGTACAAAACTTATCTTCATGGGAGGTGAGTTTGGTCAAAAGGGAGAATGGAATTTTCAACAATCCCTCGACTGGCATTTGCTCCAACATGATACGCACAAAGGTATTAAGGAGTGTATAAAAGCACTTAATACGGCCCTTCGTAGTCAACCTGCCCTGCATGATTATAACTTCTCTCCCGAAGGGTTTGAATGGATTGACTCCCAAGACCGTGACAATTCTATTGTTGCTTATATGCGCAAAGGACTCAATCCAACTGATTCTATAGTCATAGTACTCAATATGACTCCTGTACCACAACGAAACTATCGTATTGGTGTTCCATCACTCGGAAAATGGGAAGAAATTTTCAATAGCGATGCAGTTGATTTTTATGGAAGTGGTGTTACAAATACGCAGCCTATCACGGCAGAAGCCGAAAAATGGCATAATCGACCACAGTCTATTGTATTAACCATACCACCTTTAGCAGGAATTATATTGAAATGTAAAGGATAGTCTTTTCAAAGAAAGTTTTGTGCTCTCCAAATGCAGGAAACTTTCTTTCTCTTTTTCTTACAAAAATCTTTTCTTCTATCTTATTGAAAGAAAGATATTTGCAAAGAAAACTGAGTACTCACTATTGGTTTTATCTTATTTTGTGAAATTTTTATGTGCTTTTTGGCGTTAAGATTAATGTAAGATATAATCACCATTAACATACAATGCCATGAAAGAACGTATTTTAACTATCCTCGAAGAATTTGGTGTAGAACGTCGTAGTGTTGCAGACAATGTTCATTTTGTCAAAGACTTAGGATTTGATAGCTTGGACACCGTAGATTTAATGATGAAATTGGAACAGGAATTTGGATTACGTATTCCTGACGAAGATTATCACAAATTAACTACCCTGGGTAAGCTAATCAAATACTTAGAAGAAGAACAAAGTGTAGTTTATGCCGAATAAGGCACTTCCTTATCAACATCATAAAAGAGGGTATAGCTAACTAAGTTGTATCCTCTTTTGTTTTTTCTAAAGAAAACTACCTTATGTACCCCATATTTTCGGATGAATATTACATGCAATTAGCGCTTTACGAGGCCGAAGCTGCGGGCGAAGCAGGAGAAATTCCTGTGGGTGCAGTAGTAGTATGTCAGCATCGAGTCATTGCCAAGACCCGTAACCAAACCGAGCAGCTAACCGATGTCACGGCTCATGCCGAAATCCTTGCCATCACGGCTGCAGCTTCTTATTTGGGTAGTAAATACCTCAAAGGTTGTACACTATATGTCACTTTAGAGCCTTGTGTAATGTGTGCTGGAGCACTATACTGGGCACAAGTTGGGAGGGTTGTTTATGGAGCATCTGATGAAAAACGTGGATTCTCTCTCGTAGAAAAGCCATTGCTCCACCCTAAAACAACAATACGGAAAGGAGTATTAGAAAATGAAATAGCTCAACTATTGAAGAATTTTTTCCACAAGCTGCGAACATAAAACGCTGGCACGGTGTTTTGCAGTCGAACATACAATTTAAAAACTATAAATTCACCAATCCTCATGGCCTTTACATTAGCCCCTCTTCCTTACGCTTCTGATGCGTTGGAACCACATTTTGATCAAATGACAATGGAGATCCACCACGGTCGTCATCATAATACGTACGTCACTAACCTCAACAACGCCGTTGCAGGTACAGCCAATGAAGGTAAAACCATTGAAGAACTCGTGGCAAGTGCTGGCTCAATTTCTCCTGCCGTTCGCAACAACGGCGGCGGCCACTGGAACCATACTTTTTTCTGGAATATTCTTTCACCCAATGGTGGCGGCGCTCCAGTAGGTGATCTGGCAGCGGCGATTGATGCCAAATTCGGCTCTTTC
>JBDHXS010000478.1:0-5597 GCA_039810845.1 Runella sp.
CTTCAGCCACCAGTTCATCTACGGTATCGCACAAAATAACTTGTCCATAATCTCGCCACGAAACACTGGCAATATCGGCCGTTGGCAGTACCGCCAATTGGCGTTGAATCTCGGTTTCGACACCTTCTGCTATGGTTCTGCTGGTTGTCAATAATACCGCAGGCGAAGTTGGCCCGTGTTCGGCTTGGCCGAGCAAATCAGTGGCACAGGTTTCGACATCGGTGGTATCATCGGCAATGACGAGTGTTTCGGTTGGACCAGCAAAAAGGTCTATTCCAACTTTTCCAAATAATTGACGTTTGGCTTCGGCCACGTAGGCATTTCCTGGGCCAACGAGCATATCGACGGGTTTTACGGTTTCGGTACCTAACGCCATCATAGCAATGGCCTGAACTCCCCCGAGGAGGTAAATCTCATCGGCTCCTGCCATATACATTGCTGCGACGGTAGCGGCAGGGATTTCGCCTTTGATGGGTGGCGTACAGGCAATCACGCGCTGCACTCCTGCAACCTTAGCCGTAAGTACGCTCATGTGCGCCGAGGCGACCATCGGGTAGCGCCCACCTGGTACGTAGCAACCTACTGAGTTGACAGGTATATTTTTATGCCCCAAAATCACCCCAGGAAGGGTCTCTACTTCCACATCACGCATAGATTCGCGCTGGATTTGGGCAAAATTTCGAATTTGAGTTTGAGCAAACTTAATGTCTTCAATCACTTGCGCTGGCAATGATGCGACAATTTCTTGGATGGTTTCGTCCGAAAGTCGGAAACTTTCTGGCGACCAATTATCCAACTTTGCAGAATACTCGCGCACGGCTTTATCCCCGTTTTGCGTCACATTTTCGAGCATTTCTTCCACCAAAGCACGCACTTTAAGGTCGGCTTCTTTGCTCTCTGCGTACGTAATTCCTTTTTTGAGTTGGGTAACCATTGTAGTAATTATATGATTGGTGATTAGTTGCTGGTAAAGTTTCTCCAATTATCAGTAACCAATCTCCAGTGACTAACTCTTAATCTTTTTCTCAATCCAATCGTACATATTAAACGACTTCGTAAAGTCATCTACTGAGCAGTGAGCAGAGCCACTTTCTTCTTTTGGCACAATTTCCATCACGTGCTCGCAAGTAAGGGCATCGTTTACTTTGTAAGCATTTTCTACAAAGTTTTGACGGTCGTCTTCTCCGTGGAGAATATAAGTTGGGCATTGGATTTTCTCGGCCACGCCTTCGAGTGTGAAGTTTTTCAGGCGCTCACGGGCTTCGGTCATGTTATCTGCCCCTACAATGTGCTGAACTATTTCGGCCAAAGGGTGATTATCTGGACGGTTTTTCCAAATATCATAGTACGACCATACGGCTCCGAAAATCATACAAACCTTAAAGCGAGGCTCAAACGCCGCACAACGCGCCGCCATGTACCCACCCATTGAAACGGCTCCGATTCCTACCCGAGAGGTATCAACATGTTCACCCAAATTTTCGATAATGTAATCTAACACAGCAGTACCCGCCACATTATAATCATAACGGGTATGAATGTGATTAAGACGAAGCGAAGCTCCTTGGCCGGGTCCATCGACGGCCATCATAGCAATACCCCGCTCGTTGAGGTGTTGGGCGATTCCGAAGTAAAGTTCTTCGGCCAAACTGTCCAACCCACCAAACATGACCACTACTGGCGGGTTTTTCACACCCGATGGTTTAAAAAGATAGGCAGGAAGAGTTGAGCCTTCAAACGGAATATCAACCGTTATTGGTCGCTCATCGAACAAGTCGATGGCTTTGATGAAGGCATCACGGCATTTGAGATAATAGGGAATTTTACGCTCGTCATGCAAGGTCATAAAGAACTCGCTGGTACGTAAGTAATTAAACGCTCTAAGGTAAGTCCTGCGAGCAGATACTCGTTGACCTGCGGCGGCATAAGCCTCTGCTTTGTCATAAACTTTGTCGCCCATTTTTACCCATGCCCGATTGAAACTCTCACGGTCAGCAGGGTCTATTTCGCCTGCAACTTCTAATATTTCGGCAAATTCACCGCCGCCATAATGGGCTTGGGTCAATGCTCTATTTACTTGATACGAGGGCATATACTGCCCTGGAAAATAATGCCACATTTTGAGTGATGAGTTATGAGAGATGGGTTATAAGAGATGAGTGATAGGGGCTAAGAAAGACTTATCTCTTAACTCTCATCACTCATCTCTAAATTAAATATCGACTGGTTTTACTTGTCCGTCGGTAAGGCCGAGTTTTTTCCCTTTGGCCATTTCAGCAAATGGATTTACACTTCCCCACGCATCGTTTGGATTGTCTTTCAAGTAGTGAACATCCTGATGATCAGGCGCAAACACAAGACGTGCGCAGGCATAGTATTCAAACAAAACGCCACTACCTGGATCTTGGATGTAAATAAAAAAGCCTTCGTCAGCTTTGTGGCGAGTGGGTGCTCCCATCACACTCTTGAAGCCTTTTTCGATGAAATAATCTAACGCTAAAAGTACCTCTTCACGGCTATCGACGTTCCAACAAATGTGGTTCAAAACAGCCTCGTTTTCGCCGATATTTGGGTCTGTAAAGACGGCAATGTCATGTGAAAGGTTCCCGATGGTCCACAATCCACCGACAGCTGGTATTTCATCCGCGATGCGTATTTCGTCAGGGTTTTTGAGTCCAAATGTTTGCCAAAATGCCTTTTCTGCGGCGTATTTACCTTTGGCTACCATGTAGGTTACGTGGTCAAAACGGCGAGGATTTGCCCCTTTCAAGCGATTGCTTGCATAACGGTCAGCATACACACTACCGCGTTCGCCTGTTTCGCGAAGCCATACTACGTCCCAAAACACCTCGTGCGTGTGCCCATCAGGCGACTGAAAACGGTAGGCTTTTCCATGTCCCAAATCTCCCTCAACCCAGCCTCTACCCGCTCCTAGGCTTTCCAAATGCGCTACACATTCTTGGAGGGCTTCGGCACTATCAGCACGCCAACCGATATGCCCTAATCCTGATTTATCACTTTGAGTGAGTTTTAATGTATGATGAAAATAATCTCCCCAAGCTCGGAGATACACAGAATTTTCTTCACGCCCTGTTTCGTCCATTCCAACGACATCTCTGAAAAACTCAACAGATTTGTTAAGGTCGGTTGTAAGCACCTCAACGTGGGCCATTTGTGATAAAAAGTGAGGGTTCTTTGCCACTAACGTATGATTTTAAGGTTGAATATCGCTTTAAATAATCCTATTTTTCAACGCAAAGATTCAACATTTTATCAACATGCGGTTAATCTAAAAAAATCAATAATTCTACAAAATCAATCCATTTTCCACCTCTACTATCTTAATATTTCTGATTTTATATAAATTTTTATGCCTTGACACAAAAAGGAGGTTTCTCAAAACCTCCTGCACGTTACCTACAAATGTTGTGACTATACCGAGGTCTACAAACGTTACGCCTCTCCGAGGCTTCATTTATAGACGTTGTGACTCTTCCGAGACTAAATTGAGCTATTTTAGCGCTTTGGCAATTGCTGCTTCGGCCAGGGGTGCCATAATTTGGTACCCTTTCAGGGTTGGATGTACGCCATCTTCGGCAATATCGGGTGCCATGCCGTTACGACTATCTTTCATAGCACTGTGGTAGTCGAGGTAAACAACTCCTTGTGACTGAGCGTACTGCTTGAGACGTTCGTTAAAACGAATAATTTTATTGGGCACATCGCTAATTTCTTTCCGCCAAGGAAATTCATACGCAGGGTGTACCGACGCCAACACAACTTTGATACCATTGGCTTTGGCTATTTCGACCATCGACGCAATGTTTCCTAACGTAAAATCGGGATTATACGGGCCTGTATTTTCGGCAATGTCATTGATACCTATATTAATAACCACCACTTTAGGTTTCAAGTCCACCACATCAGGACGAAAACGCAGTAAGGCTTGAGGCGAAGTTTGTCCACTAATACCGCGACCAATGTAGTTGCCTTTAGCAAAAAAATCGGGCTGGGCTCTTACCCACCCTTCGGTGATGGAGTTTCCCAAAAATACAACGCGTTTTTCGGTGGCTTTGGGGGCAGAAAGTTTCTGATTATCGGCGGCATAGCGCCCCAAAAATGCCCAATCGTTTTTTTGGCGTTCCTCGTCGGCTCGCCGAAACTCAGCAATTTGCTCCTCCGTGAATTGTTTTTCCCAATTCGACGGCCGCAGTTTTTTGAGCAACCCCTGCAATTTCATCCATTCTCCAAAACGTTCGTACCACGTATCCGTCGGTATTTTTTGTTTATTCATGCCAAAACCGTGTCCTCCTTTTTGATACATGTGTAATTCTGCAATTTTTTTCGCGCCAATCCAAGCGTCGTACAATGCCGTTGCGTGCGGAGCAAAGCCCAATTGGTCGTCGGAAGCGGCACAAATCCACGCAGGCGGTGCATCGGCGGGGACTTTCAGCGGGCCAAAAATATCGGTTTTGGGATAAATGGGAGCGATAAAATCAGGGCGATTGGCTGCCGAATAACTCAGTCCCACCCCTAACGTTAAAGCTCCTCCTGCCGAAAATCCCATGATTCCGATTTGGTTGGGCAAAATATCAAGCTCTTTGGCATGACTCCGAACGTACTCGATGGCTTTTTTACCATCCGCCACAGCCATCTCTACCACGGGAGCATTGATTTCATCGAGTTTCTTAAAATCCTGCATTTTGGGCATTAACTCCGCCACAGGATTATCAGTCAGGCTTCGTACCAAACGGTATTTCAACACAAACGCAGCAATTCCCTTAGAATTTAGCCACTTTGCTACATCAATACCTTCATTATCAATGGATAAAATATGAAATGCTCCACCTGGTGCTACAATGACAGCCGTTCCTGTTGCTAATTCAGGCTTGGGTAAATAGACCGTTAAGGTAGGTTGTACGACGTTATAAACCACGCGAGTTTTAAAGGCGTTGTTGGAATATTCTTGCTCCGACCACGTCCAGTTTTCGGAACCTGGAGCTTTTCCTTCGTACAAAGGGATGACTTGTTGCGCTTGGTTTTCGAGGCTTACGCCCAAAAGTAAAGCCGCAACGATTAGGAACGCTTTTTTCATTTTGTATCAATTTAGCACGTTTTTTTTGTACAAAGCTGATACAAATAATTGAAAATTGATAGTCAAAAAACGAAGAATTATTGGCTAAATCAATCCATTTTACGGTATTCACTGGGAGTAAAGCCCGTTTTCTGCTTAAAAAATCGTCCAAAATCACTGAGTTCGCTTTTGCCTATACGAAGCGCCACGTCAGCAATGGGCAGCGTTGTTTGTTTTAGAAGCACTTTGGCTTCCAGCAAAAGCATATCGTCCAACAGTTCATGGGCTGATTTGCCCGTCGTTGCCTTGACACATTTATTGAGGTGATTGGGCGTCACGGCTAAGATTTCGGCAAAATCTGTGATTTTTTGCTTTTGGTAAATAAATTGCTCCAGCGCACTTTTATAACGCTCGGTTATTTGCGATGCGGCGTTGATTCTCACCTTTTTATCCGCCACGACAAACGGCTTAATTTCAGTCATCAACGCCAACAAATACAATTGTGCGAGTCGAAAATCAGGTT
>JBDHXS010000479.1:0-5593 GCA_039810845.1 Runella sp.
GAAAAGTGACCGATCAGTCGTTGACATACCGCTGTGTCTTTGAACACCAGCGTCAGATTCATTGGATATTCTGCAAAAGCGGTCAAAATTTGAGATTCCCATTCCAGCAAGGGCTGGGGCATAAACCACCAAGGGAGACGGCCTGTTTTAAGAAAAAATAAGAAAGCCTGTACAGTGTTCTGGCCTTCACTCAATCGCTTAAATTCTGAATCAACTTGCACTGCTTTTACTTTTTCTTCTATTAGTTGCTGGATATGAATATGGGCTTCGTTCGTCAGATTTTTCAGATGAACTTCGCTCAAGTCTCTCAGCTCCAGCTGGAGTTGATCTAATCGTATCATTTCATGCGGCAACGATAGTTTATCAAAAATTTCTTCCAGCATAGGCAGTAACGTACTATATACCCAATCTCTCACGATATTGAGCCAATTTTCTGAGTGTAGGTAGTCGGTATTATATTCCGAATTGATTTCGACCTCTACTATTACTCGTTGAATGATATGTTTTTGTGTATAGCCTATCATTACGGAGTAGGTCGATTTAGACGTATTACGTCGGTTCTAATAGTGGTAAGCCGCGAATCTACATCTGCTTTATTGGAAGCGACTTGCGTACTGAGGGTAGTTAATCGACCTTCCAAATTGGTCTTCAAACCAGCTAAATTGGTATCTATAGCTGCAAATCTCGTATCGAGCGTAGAAGTCTTGGCTTCTACTCCTTTTATTCGATTGTCAAAAGAGGTTATTTTATTATCAACAGAATTAATACTACCTTCCAATGTACCTACCTTTATCCCGACATTTTTCACACTATCTTCCAATTTTGTGGCTTTGGTATTCAATTCGTTTGCTTTTCCTTCTATGCCCAACATTCTGGCTTCTACTGCGTTTTTGTCCGCCTTAATTTCAAGTTGTCGTCGAAAATCGGCCAATTGAACATTTTCCAAATTATTTATTTTGTCATTTACCACCACTCGCTCATTTTCAAGTACCCCTACTCTATCCAAAAGACCTCCAAAATCAAAGCCAGGGGTAGGCGTAGTGGGGACAGTAGTAGTTAACAATTTGCTAAATTTGCTATCCCAAACATTGATTTTCGTAGCCTCCCAGCTATTAATTCTCCCTTCCCAAACGTTGATTTTATTTCTTTCCCAAAAATCAAGTTTACCTTCAAAGTCCACCTTGGCTTTGTCCCAAAGGTTAATTTTGGTTTCCCATTCAGGTAATTTCCCTTCAAATACCCCCAATTTCCCATCCAATTCTTTTACGCGCACAATCCCTTCATCAATGCCCTTAAACCGCGACATCAGATGCGGGTCTTTGACCACATCAAATTTTTCCAACCATTTAAAAGGCTTGGGTTGAGTCGGAACAACAGAAGGCTGAAATACAATCCCTGGAATAGCAGGCATCACGGGACTTGTATGATCATCGTCTTCTTCCACTTCGACCGTGCAGCAATAAGGCAGGCAAAAATCAGCAACAACCTTTTCATTGGAATAAACCAATACAAGCGTTCCGCCTTCGGGAACACCACCTTGATGTTTTAACCCTGGGTTTTTATTAAAAAACTGGTCAAAAATATACTGCTTTAATATGTTTACTTTACGTTTTTCAAACAACTCAACTAACTGATCAAACTTCTTGAAACTATTGTCTAACACCAATTTATCAATCGGACTGGCAATAGATGCCTGTTTGGAAAATGTCACTTTCTTATCAATGCTATGACCAATGAGTGCGACATCGTTGTAGTCTTTTCTAAAACTTCCGAAATTCTCCTGAAAGCTGGCCAAAGGCCGATACATTTTTGCCGAAACTGCCTCAATTTTATTAGCAAAAAGCTGGCTGCTGTCCTGCACCGCGCTTTTAATATTGGTAAATGCTTCCGTCCCATCGGGATCTCTGACATTTTCAAAGGTCTTTTCGGCCACTCCTCCCAGCGCTTCTCCCAACGACTGATTGTAGTTCTTGACCAATTCTAAATTGGAGCTGAGTTCTTCACGATAATGCCGAAACAATACATCCAACTCGGGGAATCGAATGGGTTTAGTAGGCACTACTTTAATTATGTCGTTTTCAATCTGAATGGCTTCCACTTTAAAGCCGAGATTATTGTCCACCCGCAATTTTTCGAGCTGTGCTTGTGCCTTCTTCAAATCTAAACCCAACAACCCTTCTACCCGATAAAAACCAAACGTATGTGTCGCATAGTTAAATGGTTCCTTCACTTCATCAAGTTCTGAAATCTCTCTCATCCAATACCCTTGATGGGTATTTTCTACACCCTGTTCGTTTTTTTCAAAACTCCAAAATTGATGAAGCGAAATACCCTCAGATAAATTGTAATAAAAGGGAATGGCTCGTTCGCCCAGCTTGGCCGTTTGGTTTTTTGAAGGAGAAATACGAATAGTTTCGTCCCCTGTTAAAGTAGGTAGGGGGTCAAAACTGCGCATCATTATGTCAATTCGGCGTAGTAAAAAGAGTGCTTTTTCTACGTGTTTCCCGCTTTTATTGAACACAGATGCCTCATTAAAATAATGCCGATAATCGGCAAAACGAGCGCCGGTAGCCCTCACCAACTCACCCGCCATGATGTATTTAGGAAACGTCCCCGTCACAAAACTATGTTGCTCTGGTATTTCGGCAATTGCTTCCAAACATTCATTCACTGCGGAAGCCAAATCTTTAAAAAAGTCATATACGTATTGAATTTGTGGCTTATTTTCTTGATTGGCTATCACGACAGGAAGCTGCTCAATCCATTTCGGAATCGGGCTATTTCCCCCAAATGCCTCTTTTACCAAACTGGGAAAGCGTTCATTGAGTTGTTTTAATGTTGTTTCAAGCGAATTACGTGAGCCGTTCAACGCATTTTCATAACGGTCTATTAGATTTTGTAAATTGGTAATGGTCGTTTTTGCCAGATCTACACTTTTGATAGCGACTTTGGCCAAATTACGACGACGATTGGGGCTGTTTTCAGCGGCAGTTAATTGCTGTTTGGGAATCAAAACAGCCAGCATGTCATTCATTTGGGTGACACTCATGTTATCGCAATTGCCGTTGGCACAATCGTCTGGCTCTTTTTGGTAACTATCTAAGTAAAGCACCAACACAAAATCATTTAGTAAATTTTGGGCAGCAAAAGTCGAAAACGGCATGGTCGCATTCGTAGCTTCGGCCGAAAGCTTCCACATCGTTATGGGCGTTGGCTCACTTCCCAGTTTCAGCACTCGCACTTCGGAAGTTTCTACTGTGGCAGTATCTTGTAAAAGACGAATATGTTGAAAAAAAACATCCTGTTCCAGTTGAAGCAAGTCGCCCGCCGAAGTAATAGCCACTCCTTTCGACAAGCGAACTCCCGCATTGCCTCCCTCCACTTGCACCTCCAAACCATTGATGATACCCACTCCCAACGCCTTGGTTCGGGTCAGCCGTTGTTCATAATCAAAATGCCCCGCCAGTTGATTAAGCTGTCCAGCGGTCAACACCTGATTTTCTTTAAAATAATAGAACCTTTCAAGCGGTTCGGGAAACAGGATTTGTGCGGTTGCCATGATTGACGCGATTTTTAACGGATTCTATTAATTCTGTGGTTTTCTGAACTACCTTCATCTCAAAAAATAGGCAGTCCGTCATCGGGGTTCAGGACGTGTGGCCGCTGCCATCTCCCTCATTTTGAGTCCCCAAATGCGACTTGCCCAACACCATAGGTCGTTTTTTGGTATTTGTATCTTCTTCACAATCGTGCAAAGTACCAGACGGATAGATAGTATATAATTTTTCAAGTATCTCCACCAGCTCAGTCAACGTGGTATTCCCCAATTCGGCTAAGCCCGTACCTGAAATACGCATTCGGTATTCTAACCAAGCTTTGTATTTTTCCTCGAAAATCATCATTTGAGATTCACCTATCCAACAGATTTTCGCCAAGATATGCGCCGGGAGTTCGGCCCTCAGTGTACGCTCGAAATATTCCCTAAAAACCAAATTTGTAAAGCGGGGCGTATAGCCAGGTAGTACCACACTTACCCTAAAAGAATAAGGATCTTCGCAGCCTTCACATGATTCATCGGTGCAGGCTTTTAGGAGACGGTCGCCTGGTTGGAGTGGCAACAACAATAAATGTTCGATGAGGTAAAATCCTTCCTCACTGTAGCGTTGCATCAAAAAATCAATCAGAAATTGAATTTCTTCATCTCGTTTTTCTGGGCTATCAAAGTACTCCGTCCTCCGAGCAAGTACTTGACCATCTGGCTGGATAACATTAAAATAATGTTTTTTCTTGCCTTCACTTGCGGTTTCTTTGCGCTCGTAGCCGTCGGGAAACATGGCTCGGTTCAGTGCCGTTTTCATCCCAAGAACCGCTGCCTCCTCGTTTGGATAGCTCGTCACACCAGTCATCAGGATTTTTTTCTTGATGGGTTCTACCACCCTAAACTTAAAACTAACTACACCGTTGGCATCGGTTTCCTGATGCGTTTCGTAGTTGATTTTGACAAAATTGCGCGTTCGGTAGTTATCAATGCCCGTTAAACATGCTACTCTTCGTACCACGCCTGCTACATTTGTTTCTGCACCAGCTAATTGATAATCGTCCTCACTGTACCAAACTTTTAGCGTTTGGCTCTCTTCTGTCATTCCTTGATAATTGTACGCTCTGGCACGGTGTTTACTCAGGAGTTCGTATTCATTCAAAAAATCGTCTTTATCGTCAATGATTTCCCATTCTTGCCGTTTTCCACCAAAAATAGGGTGCATCATCAATACATACTCATTGAAATTTTCTCCAAAACGCGCCAGCAAATGGTCTAACAATTGGCTGCGTTTTTTCTGGTGGGCTACCTCATTTTCAAAATCTCGTTTGAATGATAAATCGTTGAGTGTCTCCAGCAATTTTGACCATGCTTCGAGCATTTTGTCATCTGCTACGCCATTTAAGGCAGAAAATAGTACCTCTTTATTGTTTACGTTTTCGGGTAATCTTGCGCCAAAAACCTTTCGTAATCTTGTCTGATTTGACCCTCTAGGGCTCAATAACATGGGCAATCCCTGAATGGTGTCAGCATGACTCGCCATGATTTGTTCAAAAAACAAAAGATACGCTTGCAACTGTTGGGTTTTTGCTTTTCGAGCTATATCGAGTACAGGATTACCCGTTACTGGTACGCCCATTGCTCCCACGCCATAAATAGCCGGCAACTCTTTTTGAATGGTGGAAAAGTTACCCGCATTCTGCCATGTTCCCGACGGAATTGGCAAGTCTTTGGCTGCATTGATGCGATTTTCCATTTTTCGACGTTCCGCCTCCCAAAGTTGCGCCATGTGGATCGCTAATTCATCTACCTGCGAATTGTATCGAAAAAGGTCTTTGTAAAAACGAATGGGTGACCAATTTTTTGCTTCGTTTCTCGGTTTACGCATCTCTGCCCAATCGCTCAATAAGGGTAGTTTTCCTGCTACAATCGGCAACGACCAAGTTTCGTTCTGTGAAGAAGCTGTTTTCAGGTGAATTTTAGGGATGCTCATTACCCCTGACACTTTCATAATCACGCCAATCAGATCGGAAGTACGAATGGTCATTCCTGACA
>JBDHXS010000480.1:0-5576 GCA_039810845.1 Runella sp.
CTTTGGTCAAATAAATGCCAAAATCTGGGTCGGGATAGTAGATATAAAATTCGCCTTTGTGGTGCCGAATGGCAGGTGCCCAAACGCCATTTCCGTGTTGCGTCTTTGAAAAATGGTCGAAAGGAGGCTGTCGCTTGAGGGCATGACCAATCAGTTTCCAATTGACTAAATCGTTGGAATGAAGAATGGGTAAGCCTGGTACGGCATCAAAACTGGAGGCAATCATGTAAAAATCATTGCCCACCCGACAGGCATCAGGGTCGGAATAATCAGCATGGAGAACGGGGTTTTTGTAAGTCCCATTGCCAAGGTCTGATACCCATACCTTGGAGGTGTTCGGTTGCTGGGCTTGAGTGTGAAAAACAAAGACGGCGGAACTAAGCAAAGCGCTCAAGGTATTTTTTAGATTCATATTGTCGGATTTAAACAGTTACTGCCACCATTTTCCTGAAGAGTCGTTGCCCGATAGGATTTTATCAAGGGTGTATTTTTTAAGGTCTTTGGTAGAAAGTTGCTTGCTCCATTTGACTCGGTTTTCGATTTTTCCTCCTTCGCCAGTTGAAGCATATTCGGCGTACAAAGTTGTTTTTTCATTTTCAGGATTCCGCCAATTGTCCCAACCTTCGGGGGTGATATGGTTACCCATTTCAGTGCAGATAAATAGGGTTTGGGAGTAGGGACGCCAAGGTCTGCCCAAATATACTTTTTTAGCTTCGGGCGCTGCGGTGAGTTTACAGTCGAAAAAGACAAACCCAAAAGGCTGGTAAGGGGGTGTTGCCGCTGCCGTAATAAACGAATTGGTAAGGCTATGAATGGTACATTTATCGAAAACGGCAATTGATTTTCCAAAAATAAAATCGGTTGTTCCTTCAATGTAGCAGTTTTGGTAATACTGACGGCTGCCTTCGCGGGCGGCAAAAAGGGTGTCTTGGTTTCCTTTTAAAACACAATTTTTGCACACAAAACGGTCGCCTTCAACGTGTAAGGCAACTGCTTGCCCCACGCGCCCTGCGGTGTTTTGAATGGTCAGGTTTTCAATAATGACATCAGGAGCATCTACCAAAACAACAAAGGACGTGTAGGTACTAAACTTGTCTTTTCCTGTGGCGTCTTTTGCTCCATTAGGATACGATTTGCCCGAATAATCATTACCTGTAATCACAACGCCTTCTTTGCTCTCCCCAACGAGGTGAATATTGGGTTTCCAAGCTGGAATGACGAGTTTTTCGTGGTACACCCCATTTTTGATATACAACGTAATGCGTACTTGTGAGTGGTCGCGAAAGTTGTTGACAGCCTCTTGGATGGTTTTGTAATCGCCGCTACCGTCTTGGGCTACTACAAATTTGGTGGGATAGGTGGGAGGCGGTGGGGTTGTAGATTGGGCAAAAATAAAATGCTTGCAAAGGCAGAGACAAAAAAGCAAGTATCGAAACATGGGCGTTATTTATTGGTAAAAATCAGTTCTTTTTCAGAGGCACCTTCTAAAAACTCCGCCTTGGTTTTGGTGTTTTTAAACTCGGTATTTTTGACGCTGATGTTTTGGGTGCGGTTGCCGTTGATGGAAAACAATACGTCCGAATTTTGAGCATATTGAATACCGTCGAACGTTAATAGGCTACTGTTTAAAACGGAGATAACTGGCTTGGTTTTAACCGATTGGAGTTGCGCGTTTTTGATAGAAATCCCTTTGGCATCTACCAATTCAGCCCCGACTTGGGTTTGGAGCGTTAGGTTTTCCATTTGAATATCCTCAATGGGCATTTCGGGAAGTCCACGGACAAAAATGCCTTTCTCGGCACCGTTACACACAATATTCTCGAATTTCATGTGGCGGAAAATCGGCGTACCTTCATTGACTTCAGGGCGTTCATCGCGGGGACTATCGGTCGCAAATTTGACAAAATAGTACATATCAAAAAAAATGGCTTCTTGGTCGATATTTTTCATGAAAATGTTTTTGGCATAAATATGCTCTACGACCCCGCCACGACCCCGTACCGATTTGAATCGCAGCCCTTTATCCGTACCCATAAACGTACAATCATGTACAAACAAGTAGCGAGCGCCGCCGCTCATTTCGCTACCAACCACAAACCCACCGTGTCCGTTATAGACGGTATTGTAGCGAATAATACCATTTTCGGTGGGCATTCCGCGCTTGCGGCCTTCTTCGTCTTTGCCCGATTTGATACAAATGGCGTCGTCGCCTACGTCGAGGGTGCAGCCTTCGATGAGGAAGTTTTTACAAGATTCGATGTCCATGCCGTCGCCATTGTGCGCATATTCTGGGTTTTTAACGAACAGATTCCGCAAGGTTAAATCTTGGCACATCAACGGATGCAAGCACCACGCAGGCGAGTTTTGGAAGGTAACTCCTTCAAGCAAGACTTTTTTGCAATTGGTCAAAACCACTAAATTCGGACGTAAGAAGTCTTTCATGTCCGCAAAATCGTTGAGCGATTTGCCAGGTACTAACAACATACTTTTGTTGCCCACGCTGGCTTGCTTAAATTGCTCACTCGGATACCACGTTTTGCCGTCGTCTTTCAACACGCCTCCCGAAGCCACTTTCTCTTTCCATTGGCTTTCAGTGAGTTGACTTTTGTTGACAGCGCGCCACACATCGCCGTTGCCATCCACAATTCCTTGCCCCGTAATGGCTACATTTTCGAGGTTTTTGCCCGAAATTGGGGATTGATTTCGTGCGGCACTTTTGCCTTCATACACGCCTTCAACGATGGCGTACTGCGTTTTGTCGGTGGTGAAAAGTAACGTAGCCGTTTTTTTTAGGTGCAGATTTACGTTGCTTTTGAGAACAACAGGACCCGTGAGCCAGAGCCCTGGAGGTACCACCACGACGCCGCCACCTTTTTTGCTACACTCCTCAATTGCGGTATTGATGGCTTGCGTATTAAGCGTCATGCCGTCGGGCTTTGCGCCAAAACGGGTGATGTTAATGGTATCTTTACGGAAGACAGGTTGGGCAACTTTTGGTAGATTTTTCCAACTATAAGGCGTGGTGGATTGCGCCCAAAGCGCAGAAGAAGCAAATGCTAAAAGGGTAGCGACAGAAAAAAAATGTAGTGGTTTCATTCGATGTAAAAAAACAGGTACCGAGGGCGTCGATACCTGTTTTGGCTTGTTATTGATAACCTTTGTTTTGGGCAAACTCAGTTTTATTGGTCACGGCGTCCAATTGCGTTTGAGGAATTGGACGTACAGTATGGTGGTCTTGTAAGTTAACGGCGTTGTCAGGTGCGTAGGCTTTGATACGTTCTATCAACTTACCTGTTCTTTTCAAATCGAACCATCGGATTTGTTCACCTGCCAGCTCACGGGCTCTTTCATCGAGGATGAAATCAAGCGTTACCTGCGCGGGGGTGATTTGCATCGCCGCCGTTTTGCCCGTTTTGGCCGCCCGCGTTCGAACGATGTTGATTAAATCGGCGGCGGCTTTGGTATCGCCTAGTTTCATTTGGGCTTCGGCAGCAATCAAATACACTTCGGCCAACCGAATCACAAACACATCACGGGCACTTTGGGCTTCGTTAAGGCTAGGGCGGGTGGCATCCATGAATTTAGCAAGTGTTGGATAACGCAGGTTGTCTTTTACCAAGCCATTGGTGTTGTAAATTTTGCTACGGTCGTAGGTTTGGTATTTACGGGTTTTTTCAAAGGCGTCCGAAATTTCCTTGCGGCTACAGACTACGGCAGTGTCTCCAATGGCCATTCCAGCAGGGCGAGAAGTGGCATTGGCGTACCAAACTTCCATAAATGACCCTTCGTAGCGGGCGTCGTTGTCGCTGTACAAATCCAACAAAAACTGCGTAGGCATGTATCGGTTGAATGGTCGGCCGTTGGTAATGTCACGGGTCATGCCTGGGCGGTCATCGTATTTCATTAAGAAAAGTAAGTGCCCGTTATTACTTCCACGGCTATGTCCGTAGGGATTTGACGTAGAGTTAGCTAAGTCGTTGATGGCCAAATTGGTAGAGTAATCGATGGCGTAGATTACCTCTTTGTTTTTGAGGTTAGTCATTTTCCATAAATCAGCGTAATTAGCTTCCAATTTATAGGTGTTAGAGCTAATTACCGCTTGGGCCATATCGAGGGCTTCTTTGTTCATCCCACGGGTCAAGTACATCCGAGCCAAAAATGCTTGCGCTGCGCCTTTGGTAGCGCGGCCGTATTGGGCTTGGGTAACGGGTAAGTTGGCCACGGCAAACTTCAAATCTTCAAAAATCAGGGCATAAAACTTATCCACTGGCGTACGATTGGCCGTTGAAACAATGCCATTGGTTTCTTCGGTGGTAAAATGAACCTCCCCCCAGGTTTCGACAATATGCCAATAATAGAAGGCACGTAGAAACCGCAACTCGCCTTCGCGTACGGGGCGCACTGCTGGTGATAAGCCTGCTTTTTCAATGCGAGAAATGCCACCATTGCAAAGATTAACGGCGGCGTATAACTCCCGCCAAAGGTTAGTAAGGGCGGCGTTGTTGCTCTGAAGATTGAGGTATTGGGTCAAATCACGATACACTTCACCTGCCCCTGACGTCCAAATATCGGTGCCCGTTTCGGAGATGTTGTACCCTTCTTCTTTGCCGTACCACCACCGTTGGTAAGAATAGGCAGCATTTACCAGCGTTTCAAAGCCTTCGGGAGTGGTAAAAACGGTTTCGGCAGTTTGCCCACTGGGGTTATATTCTTCCAGCACATTTTCGCAAGAAGCGAGAGACAACATCAAAGCCGCTACAATGCCAGTTCTTTTTAAGTATGATTTCATAAGTTCAATGATTCGAAAGTGATGATTAGAAGTTGGCGTTAAGTCCGATGATGAACAGCTTGGTCATAGGGAAGTTTTCTGAACCTCCACGCTCGGGATCATAGTCGAGTTTGGTAAATGTATGCAAGTTTTTACCCGTTGCGTACACGCGTATTCCCTTGATAACCCCACCTTTGAACACCTTCGCAGGAAGGTTGTAACCCAATGATACATTGCGAATTCGGGCAAAAGAACCATCTTGGTAACCCAACGTAGAGAGGTATTTTAAGCCGCCGTTTTTATTGGGTCTTGGGTAAGCGTTTGTGGGGTTTTCAGGTGTCCAATAATCCAACCCCGCCGTACTGTTACCCACGCCTTGGGCGTCAAAACGAGCGTAACGGTCGGCGTTAATCATCTGGCCAATTCGGGCAAAAATGAAGAAGTTGAGGTCAAACCCTTTGTATTTGAGGGTATTGTCGAGGCCGCCGCTCCATCTAGGGCGAGGTGTTCCCAAGATAACACGGTCATTGACTGCATCAATTTTGCCATCTCCATTTTGGTCTTGTACCTTGATTTCACCTGGCAATTGCGTAGGAGACATTTTCGCTGCTTGGTCTGCTTCGGAAGTCTGCCAGATACCTGTTTTCTGATAGTCGTAGTACACGTTGATAGGATAACCAATAAACCATCCGTTACCGATGTCGTTGCCTCCAGTTACCAGTTCTATAATTTCTTCTTTGTTCTTTGAGAATGTCAGGTTACTATTCCATGTAAAATCATCGGTACGAATGTTGGTCGTCCCAATGGC
>JBDHXS010000481.1:0-5550 GCA_039810845.1 Runella sp.
CCGCCAGGTTTTAGATGCTGTTCGTAATCGAGAAACTTTCCTTCAAAATGGCACTTTCAAAACAGCAGAAAAAAGTAGCCAAATCAACTTTTTGGGGAATCACCGTTTGTCTTTCCGACATGACCAAACCATTGATTCACTTAATACGATTCTTTTTACGAACAATAGTCGTTACAACGTGGGTGATACGCGTTTGAGCAGCTTACAAGAGTTGTTTAAAAACAGTACTTTTAAATCGAACGAAACTACGATTAACAACGGCACGAATGTTAATAAAATAGAAACAGCTAACACGTTAATTTATCGGTTGAAATTTAAGCAAA
Organism: Runella sp.; assembly: GCA_039810845.1. Classification (GTDB taxonomy): domain Bacteria; phylum Bacteroidota; class Bacteroidia; order Cytophagales; family Spirosomataceae; genus Runella. Next base: position 324 of record JBDHXS010000481.1, read on the forward strand.
AGAAAGGGCGGAGTTTTGCAGCCAGTGCTTCGTATAATTTTACCAATAATGACGGAGTCGCCGACCAAAATTCTATCAATCTGTTTTACAATGCTACTGATCCTACTGACGCTCTTCGTCGAGTACTTGATTTAACGAACAATACGGGTAGTACAGTAAGTCAAGTAAAATCTAGTTTGCTCTTTGTTGAACCCTTTGCCAAACGTTTCTTCTGGGAAAGTTTCCTGAACCTAAGCCATCGTTCCGACCACGTGGACCGCGATGTGTTTGATTTGGCCAAAGACAGTGGCAGACGTTCTCCTGTAGATAGTTTGAGCAGCTACTACAAAAACAGCTATAACTATGCTCGTATTGGAAGCAGTATTCGTTATTCATTCAAAGGATTAAACTTCTCAGGAGGGTTAGCAGTACAAAGTTTTCAAATTGATGGAAAATTTGCTCTTGGTCAAGAACCGAATTCTTTCTTGAACATAAATCGCACATTTACGACGTTGATTCCGAATGCCTCTTTGAACTACGACTTGAAAAACAATCGCTATTTGTGGGCTGGATACAATGTTAATGTCAACCAGCCAAGTACCAGAGATCTACAACCTGTTATTGACAACAGCAATCCGCTGTTTATTCGTCAAGGTAATCCAGATTTGCTGCCTTCAACCAATCACAATGTCAATTTTGGGTACAATATGTTTAACCCAGCGAGCTTTATGAATATAAATGTGAATCTGTTTTATTCATACAATGTGAATCAAGTGATTTATAATCAGCAAGTTGACCCTACTACGCTAATTACAGTTACGAAACCAATCAATATTTCGGGCGGCCAAAATTTGGGTTCTTACATTGGGTTTGGGTTTCCGTTGAAAAAAACGAAAGCGAGCATGAACCTTAACTTTAATCCCAATTTTAGCAAAAACCTTACGCCCATCAACGGTGTCCTGAATCAAACTAATACCAATAGCTATCGGTTTGGTACTCGCCTTGATTTGACCCCAAGCGATAACTTTACACTTTTTATCAATGCCAACTGGAGCATCAGTGACACTAAATATTCTATTAATACCACTCAAAATCAGCAGATTGTAAATCAAAGCTATGGAGGTACGATGAACATCCGATTACCAAAGAATTTTTTCATCAACTCTAATTTTAATTATCAAATCTATGTCAATGAGCGTTTTGGGTTCAATCAGCAAGTACCTGTGTTGAATGCGTCTATTTACAAAATTTTGGGCAAAGCCAAGAAAGCAGAGGTCAGACTTTCGATGTATGATGCGTTCAACAGAAATTTAGGTGTCAGCCAATTTGCGAATCAGAATTACGTGTCGCAAGAACGAGTACAGACATTGGCTCGCTACTTTATGCTGAGTTTTACGTATAATATGCGTGGTATGAATACCAATATTAAACGCAGAGGAGGATTCTTTTAGTCCCACCAATTTAGACAAATACAAAACCATGAAAAAAATAATCACTTACAGCTTACTGCAATGCTGGTCGGGATTTGTAATTCTGACTTTAATAACCACGGGATTTACAATCTCACTTCAAGCCCAACAAACTGAAGGAATAGTAACCTATGAGTATAAATATTATTGGACAAAAGTGAATTCTCGTTTGACTTTTTTGAGTAAAGAAGAAAAAGATCGTATGAAACTCACTTGGGGTAATGAAGAGGATGGACCTGGTACAAAGATGAAGTTGACATTCAATGATAAGCAGAGCATTTACACTTATTTCAGCGATCAAGGCCAAACGGAAGATGGACGCTATTCATGGCGACAAAGCGATTATGTAGTTTATCGTAATTTTGACCAACAAAAGCTCGTTGAAAACCACGAAATGCTTGGTAAGACCTTTCTTTTAGAAGACTCGCTTATGACGTATAATTGGCGAGTACAAAACCAAATCAAAGATATAGCGGGGTATGTATGTATGAAAGCAGAGACATTTGATCCGATAAAAAATCAAAAAATCACTGCTTGGTTTGCGCAAGATATTCCAGTATCAGCGGGCCCCGAACGGTACTTTGGCTTGCCTGGGCTTATCTTGGAGCTAGACATCAACGATGGCGACGTTGTAGTATCCGCACAGAAAGTTGAACTTAAAAACGTTGACAAGGAATTGACTTTGCCAAAAATGAAGGGTAAAAAAATTAAGAATAAAGACTATGATCAACTTCTTCAGAAGCACATTGCTGAAAGTATAAAAGCCCAACGAAATCCTTATTGGTCGCTGCGTTATTGAGAAAATATTCGTTGGAATGGTTGTATCCATGTCCTGTTATGACAGATAGAAAATGAATAATCCTCGACTATGCCTATTCAAGAAGCATAGTCGGGGATTGTTTTTAAAAACAACGCTATATTTTAACTGCTTGGCGTGCCAGCAATTTCCATTGTCCTTTTTGTTTTTGCCAAACGAGCAGAATAGCAATGTTAGCCGTTCCTGCTTGTCCTTTGTTGTTGGTTTTGGCAAAAAGCTTGTGGCGAACGATGGCGCTGTTACCCACAATTTTAACGGTTTGTTCGGTCAAATCAATCGTAACAAAATCAGATTCACCGCTCACAATGGCACGAACAAACTCCGCTTTATCCTCGACCTTTCCCCCAGAGTGGCCATAGCTTAGTTCGTCGGCAGCAAGGTTTTCGAGGGCAGCTTTGTCGGCATCTATCATCGCTTTTTTGAGCGCCTCAACGGCGTTGGCTACTGCTATTTCATCTTTCGACTGTGCTTGCGCTGCCCACGAGCAAACGCCAAGAAAGAGTACAAAAAATATTTTTTTCATGATTACAATTCAACAGGTTTCATTCGTGGTACTAAGAAGTGCATAATCACCCAAGCTGTAAGATAAGCCGCTCCACAAATACAGAACATGATGAAGTAGCCTGTTTGAATCTGACCAATTTTGGTGTAGTACACAAACATATTTTTTTGTACGAGCCAAGTCAACAAGATACCTCCAAGTCCTCCAAACATACCTCCGATACCAGTGACAGAACCTGTCGCTTTTTTAGGGAACATATCCGAAACCGTCGTAAAAATGTTGGCACTCCATGCTTGGTGCGCTGATGCCGCTATACCAATAACCAATACCGCCAACCACATATTGATGGAGCCCATGTACTGAGAGAAAAGAACAGGTAACACCAAAAACGCATAAAGAAGCATGCTGGTTTTACGCGCTTTGAAGGCTGGCCATCCCTTGTTGATGAGGTTCATTGGCAACCATCCACCTGCAACACTCCCGATACTCCCGATGATATACACCATGGCAGAAGGCCAGATAATCTCAGTTTTCGAGAGGTGATATTCTTTCATCAAGAAATCAGGCAACCAGAATAAATAAAACCACCACACAGGGTCGGTAAGAAATTTCCCCAAAGCAAAAGCCCATGTCTGGCGGAAAGTCAACAACTTGAGCCAAGGTACTTTTTCTTGCGTAACGGGTTCTTCTTTATCTGCGTGGATATAATCAAACTCTGCTTTTGACAGACGCGCTTGCTTGGCAGGGATTTCGTAATAAATAAACCACAAAAACAACCAAATAAACCCAATGACTCCAGTAAGAATAAAGGCCCACTGCCATCCCCACGTCTCAGCGATGAGGGGCACACTTAATGGCACAATAATGGCTCCGATATTGGTCCCAGAATTGAAAACTCCCGTTGCCAAAGCACGTTCCTTTTTAGGAAACCATTCGGCAACGGCTTTAATGGCTGCGGGGAAGTTTCCAGCCTCAGTTACTCCCAAAAATATACGAGCGATGACAAAACCGCTTGTTCCACCAGCAAAAGCGTGGGCAACGGCTGCAATGCTCCAAAGCCCCGTAGCGATGGCATAACCAAGCTTAGACCCCATTTTATCGACAAAGCTACCGGCGTAAAGCATCCCAATTGCGTAAGCCAGTTTAAACGCCAATTCGATGTTGGCGTAGTCATTAACTTCTTGTTCGGGTGTCCACTGAAAAGCTTCGGCCAAATAGGGCTTTAAATAACTAATGACGTTTCGGTCGAGGTAGTTGACTGTCGTTGCAAAAAATACCAGACCACAAATTGTCCAGCGATAATTACCGATTTTTTCCATTTAGGTAGAAGGGTTTAAATCCTTGTAATATAGAAGGTTGTTTAGGGGCAACCTACTACTTCGTAAGGGTTTGGTAATAACTAATTAGAGCACTTATCTTTTGAGTAATTTCTTCGAAATTGCCTGCCTCAACGACATTTTTTGGGAAAAGTTGCGAGCCAATTCCTACGGCACTAACCCCCGCGCCAAACCATTCCTTTAGGCTTTCTGGAGTGGGTTCTACACCTCCTGTTACCATTACTTTGGTAGCAGGCATCGGGCCTTTGAGCGCTTTTACAAAGCCTGACCCAACCACATTGCCAGGGAAAATCTTTACAATTTCGGCGCCCAATACCGTGGCGTTATACACCTCTGAGATGGTCATTGCACCAGGCATCCAAGCAATGTTGTGCGCTTTACAAACGTCGGCAACATCGGGAGACGTAACGGGCTGTACCAAAAAGTCGGCACCCGCTGCAATGAACTCTTCGGCTTGCTGTCCGTTGAAAATCGTTCCAATACCTAAAGCCATCTCTGGGTAGTTTGTACTTATGTATTGGCGCAATACTTTAAAAACTTCTTTGGCTTTGTCGCCACGATTGGTAAACTCAAATGCCCGAATCCCACCTTCGTAACAAGCCTTGATGATTTGGCAGGTAAGGTCGGCATCGGCATGATAAAACACGGGGACAATTGGGGCAGTGGCTAAGGTTTGATAGACTTTTTGGGGTTCAAAGGCCATAATGACATTTTTTAATTTGAAAATGTGCTAATTTGAAAATTATAAATCTTAGGGAACTGAATTGTGTTTTGATTATCAGGTGTTTACAAAAGGTAAAGTATTTAATTGCCGAATTTACAAATTACCGAATTTTCAAATTATACTATTGACTTAACAAGCCTTGTAGAGTCTCGTGCACATCCTCTACGCGCTGTTGAGTGGCGTCGCCGTATTCTTGCAATTTGCCAAAGGCGGCCGCAGCAGCAAAATCAATAATGTCTTGCGGAGCGTGATTTTGGCTTAATCCATAGATGAGTCCACCCATAAAACAGTCACCGCTGCCGACTTTATCGACTACTTTTTCGGTCGTAAACTCAGGGGAAACGTACTGTTGCCCGTCTTTGTAGAGAGTAGTATAGTACTTAATTCCCTGTCCAAACG
>JBDHXS010000482.1:0-5544 GCA_039810845.1 Runella sp.
AACTTTGATAAAACACTATAGCCCATGAGCTTATCTTTGCGATAGGTTTCTGTTTTAATATCCCAAAGCACTTCGGGGGCGCGGTAACTGACCGTTTGAAAATCAAAGGATAAATTGACGATTGTTTTATTGCTGATGGTCATATCAGACGTTACTTTATATACATTAAAAGTACCTGCGGGTACGCTCAGGCTTTCTTTCCCTGCTACTTTACGGTTTTTCAGCGCCATGCCATAGGATAAAGTCATGCCACCGCCCATAGTGCCTTGTCCGCTCAGAGATGCATCTTTCAGCATAGAGCCCACTGTATAGTTATCGCTATAAATGAGGTCATTGGAAGTAAACGTCATTTGAGCATCTTTGAGCATGGGATTTTCTTGACTTGCCATCATTGCCGTCATGTCTATCATGATTTCATTGCCTTTGCAGCGGCATTGATAGCTGTTGGTCATTTGGGGTCTGTCTTTGGCATCGAACGATTGTAGCTCCATCTTCATCACTGTGGCACCATTGTCGCTTGTGACTTCTTTAATGGTATATAAAATTTTCCCCGTTGGTTTGTCTTTGGCGTTGTAATTAGTCATTTCAAAGCCCATTCCTGCTTTGACGCTTACGCCTATACATTTTTGCGCTTGAATTTGAGTACACAGAAGTGAGAGGGTGAATAAAAGGTGAATCAAGGATTTCATGGAAATTCAAAATTTAAGGTGAACAAAAACCACAATTAATATACGAGTAAAATCATGCTCATCATCCCAATTAGCATAATAATTTTACACAAACTGCTTAACGCTCCAAATTCTCGTTTGGTATCGGCATAGATCAAACGATACACCAACCAACCGATTAGTCCCATCAAAACCAAAAACATCCAAGCAAGTTGGGAGTTTTGGAGCCAGTAGGCCACCATAAACAGGGTAGGAATAAAGAAAGAAATCAAGATATATAAAAACAGTTTTGTACGGAAAATCCCCCAAATAATGGGTAATGTACGACAGCCGTGAGAGGCATCGCCGCGCACATCTTCCATATCTTTGATAATTTCTCGAATTAATGTAATTCCAAAAGCAAAGAAAGCATAGATTCCCACTAACTCACGGTTTTGGGGATAATAAACCGCTAAAATAATAAGAGACAGAGAGGTTAATAAAGAGACAATCAGATTTCCAATAAAAGGTTTTTTCTTGAAAAAAGACGCATAGAGCCACAGTAAAGTAACCGATAACACGCTAATCAGAAATACCCATTTGCTCACATAAAACCCAATAGCACAACCCAAGATATTGAAGACCTGATGAGTGGTTATAGCAACACGACGCTTGAGGTATCTGCCAATAATGACGCGCTCAGGCTTGTTAATGAGGTCAATTTTGACATCAAAGTAATCGTTAATAACGTATCCCGCCGCTGCGATAAGTACGGTGGATAGGGTAATTAAAAAGATACTACTTTCTTGTAAAATTAACTTCCATTCGCTGGCAGGGCCTACCAAAAACACTCGAGCCATATACTGTGTGAGGGCAATGATGAGCAGGTTAGGCCAGCGAATAAGTCGCAAAAACCCTAAAGAAATGTCTTGTATGCTAAAGCGGCGTTTCAATAGATCAGATTGGTTTGGGATGAACCTAAGTTAGATGCAAAACAAAGGATATTTTAGTTGCGTTTCGGTAGTTCACAAAATCTTTACACACAATACGGAGAAAAAGTAGGATTTTTTTTGTTGTAGGTGAAAAGCTGTCCATTTAACTCTCTGTTCGCGAATGAAAATAGGTATTGTTTGTTATCCTACGTTTGGCGGTAGTGGCGTTGTCGCTACTGAATTAGGCAAAGCCCTCGCTGCCGTTGGTCATCAAGTACACTTTATCACTTACTCTCAGCCTACCCGTTTAGATTTTTTCAGCGAGAATATCTATTACCACGAAGTTCACATTCCCAATTATCCGTTATTTCAATATGCACCTTACGAATCGGCTCTGTCGAGTTCGATGGTTAATGTGGTTAAAAACGAAAAATTGGATGTTTTACACGTTCATTATGCCATTCCTCATGCGTCTGCGGCTTATCTGGCCAAGCAGATTTTACAATCTCAAGGAATCCATATTCCGATTATTACTACTTTACATGGTACTGATATTACGTTGGTTGGAAAAGATCGTTCGTATGAGCCTGTCATCACTTTCAGTATCAATCAGTCCGATGGTGTGACTTCGGTATCTGAGTTTCTGAAAAAAGCGACCTATGATTATTTTCCAATAACGAAAGAAATTGAGGTTATTCCAAACTTTATTGACCTGAGTCGTTTCAAAAAGCAAAAGAAAGACCATTTCAAATTAGCTATTTGTCCCAATGGCGAAAAACTACTTGTGCATACATCCAATTTCCGTAAAGTAAAACGTATTCAGGACATTGTTTTGATGTTTAACAAAGTCAAAAATCTCATACCAAGCAAACTTTTATTGGTAGGTGATGGTCCCGAGCGCAATGAAATCGAAAATATGTGCCGCGACTTAGATTTGATGCAGTGTGTTCGTTTTTTGGGCAACTTAGATGCAATTGAAGAAGTATTGTCGGTAGCTGATTTGTTTGTTATGCCTTCCGAAACTGAAAGTTTTGGATTGGCGGCTTTGGAAGCCATGGCCTGCGAAGTTCCATTGATTACGTCGAATGCTGGCGGTTTGCCTGAGCTAAATGTACAAGGAGTAACAGGTTTTATGAGCAATGTGGGTGATATTGATGACATGGTAAAAAACGCTGTGTATATTCTTCAGGATGAGAATTTGCCGCGCTTCAAAGAAAATGCCTTGGCAAGAGCAAAGGAATTTGATCTGTCCAATATTTTGCCGCAGTACGAATCTTTTTATGAACGCGTTGTAGCAGAAAGTTTGAACAGCCCCCTAACCTCTTCACTGTTTGCGGAAAGCAACCGATGATTTTGGTATTTTTCTTGTAACTTTCGGCAGTGGAATAAACTAAAACCCATGAGAAAAACTATATTGCCGGTAGTGGTGCTTGTCATTGTTTTGACTTCATGCACGCGCTACTTTATTGGAAAACCCATACAACTGAACCCTGTGGCAGTAAGCGATACCGTTTCTGCACCAACAAGCCCGCTTTCTCAACAGATTTCGGCTTACCTCCAGCCTTATCACGATACCTTAGATGCTCGGATGAATACGGTTTTGGTAAAATCACCACGCAGATTGACCAAAGGGACGCCTGAGTCGGAATTGGGTAATTTAATGACCGATATTTTTCGTGAAATGGGTCAGGAACGCTATGGAAAGCCCTTGGATGTTGCCATTACCAACAACGGTGGAATCCGTACCAGTTTCCCAGAAGGTAACATTACCTTAGGCAACGTATATGAAGTCATGCCTTTTGACAATGAACTGGTTGTCATTACTCTTTCGGGCGAAACGATGAAAAAAGTCATAGATTATTTAGCACAGCGCAAAGAACCACAATCGGGCTTGAAACTGGTGATTGATAAAGCTACCAACAAGCCTACCGAAGCGCTGATTGGTGGAAAACCGCTTGATTTGCAAGGTACATATACGCTCATCACCAGCGACTACATGGCTATCAGTAGCGATATGGCAGCGATTGTCAAAACCAATCAGGGTTATCAGGTGCTTCAGTACCTGATGCGCGATGCCATTGCTGATTACCTCCGTCGCAAAGGGCAGCAAAATCAGGAAATTAATCCGAAAAAAGACGGCCGGACAAAAGTGGTTGAGTAAAAACCCCCTTTCCCGCAGCGGACCGTCCAATGGGGGTGTAATTTTTTGAGGGGGACATAGATGCAGTTAATAAATTATAAAAAAACATAATAAATCCCCTATTGGGGGTAGGGGGCTATGCAAAGAAGACTATTTATCAAAAATATAATGGGTGTAAGCAGTGCAGTAGCGCTGGGACAGTGGCCATTTGAAAGCTTGGCTGAAACCCATGCTAAGAGCCTTAAAATCACTATTCTTCATACCAACGACCAACACAGCCGTTTGGAGCCGTTTCCAAAAACTGATCGTTTGGCGGGCCGCGGCGGTGTGGTGAATAGAGCTCGAATTTTAACTAAAATCAGGTCGGAAGAACCCAATGTCTTACTTTTTGATGCAGGTGATATTTTTCAAGGAACGCCTTATTTTAATTTTTACAAAGGCCGTCCCGAAATTGAATTAATGAGCCAAATGGGCTATGATGCCGTTACGATGGGCAATCATGATTTCGACGGTGGGCTTGATTTGTACGTAAAACAGATCAAAGATTACGCCAAATTTCCTGTGTTGGTGGCCAATTATGACTTTACCAACACCGCTATGGAGGGATTGGGGCAACCGTACAAGATTTTCAAGATACACGGCGTGAAAATTGGTATATTTGGATTAGGTATTAATCCACAGGGTCTCATTCCCGAAAAACTATTTGGTGGAATCAAATACCTCGATCCCGTTAAAGTTGCCAACGAAACCGCGGCTTTTCTGCGCAATGAGAAAAAATGCAGCTTAGTGGTTTGTCTGTCACATTTAGGTTACAAAATGGACGGCGGCGAAATATCAGATTTGTTAATGGCCCCCCAAACCAAAGACGTTGATTTAATTATTGGAGGACACACACATACATTTTTAGACACACCTACCGTCTTAAAAAACCAAAACGGGAAGCAGATTCTGGTAAATCAAGCTGGTTGGGGAGGAGCAAGTCTGGGTCGTTTGGATTTTACATTTGACCGTGTTTCAAAGCAGGTATATTATGCAAGTCAGGAAGTGACTGTGCAATAAATTACTAAATGTTGAAATGATTTATAAATACTATTTTTTAGAGAAAAACAACTCTATAAAGAGTATTTAGAGTTATTTTGATTTGTTTATTATTTGTTTTGCGTCAAAATTGTATTTTGCAAAAAAACAAAATAAACCCATTGTCAATAGCTGTACTTGATGAGCTTCCTGCTCAATGTTTCAAACAGCAGTTGACAGATACCAATTACTGAATTATATGAATTCCGAAAATCAGTTTAAAGTCTCTTCCGAAGTTGGTACGTTGCGCAAACTCCTCATCCATAGTCCTGACCGTGGGTTGGGAAAAGTAGTTCCTTCCAAAGCCCAGGATTGGCTGTTTGAAGACATTGTACATTTGGATACTATGCGCCGCGAAGAGTATGATTACTATGTCAAGATTTTACTTTATTTTCTTGACCCTGATAAGATTAAAGGAAAACTCAAAGACATTGACTCTGATTCTTCGCGTGCTTTTTATAAACCCGACAGCCCTTCCTATTTCAATTCTGATAAAGTGATTGATATTCAAAAGCTATTGGCAGAGATTTTGGAAGACGATTCTGTACGTACCAAACTGGTTGCCTCTATTTGTGCGGTAGAAAGGTGTTCGTTCAAAATTCAGCAGAAACTCAAGGAATATTCTCCAGTGGAATTGGCTAAAATTTTGATTTCTGGTTCAATGCCAGATAAGCACATGATTTTTGCCCCCTTGCCTAATTTTATCTTTACCCGCGATATTGGAATTGTAATCAATGAGTATGAGATT
>JBDHXS010000483.1:0-5538 GCA_039810845.1 Runella sp.
GCTTTGGTAAGAAGCCCTAATGTGGTGGTTGTCGTTTGGGGAATAAACGGCCGTAAAACGCGGGTTGAGTTTGAGGTCGAAATAATCAGCTTTATCACCACGAAGTGTGGCGCCTACTTTAATTTTTTCGTGGAATAATACTTTGGTTGCCTGTAAGAAAAAACCCGTTTTACCGTAAGTCAATGGTCGGCTGTCGCTTACGGGGTTAATAAAATAATTACCATCAGGTACTATGGCGTAAGTGCGGTGGTCAAACCCAGCGAGTAGCTCGATACCCGTCTGTTTTCGCCAGTTTTGAAGCCATTCTTCGGTCATATTCCACTGCCCTTCGGCATGGTACAAACGTGCTTTTACGCGCAAGGCCGCCCCAATATCCCAATTGTTGATGTCTTGAAGGCGCGTCAAACTATTTTGAAAAGCTTCCGTACCCGGCTGAGGGCGACCAGCATCGGCAAAGCTGCGCGATTCGCGCAAAGCATCCGCCAGAGATAATGAGTTTTGTACCTGCCTAAAACGCGTCTGGAAATCAGTAAACCATTGATTGTCGGTTTTATAAGCTCGGTCTATGTTTTCGGCCATCGAACGCAAGTTGTAAGACTTGCCCGTATTTTCGGAAGTCACGTAAGCCCTTATTTGAAAGGCCCTCCCACGCAGTTGTAGAGCTTGTTGTTGGAGCAGGTAATTGGCCAATTGAAACCGATTGGAACGTTGATAGACGTTGTTGAGGTAAGCAATACGGTAGGTATATGTTAGTTCAACGTCTTTTAATGGACGAAAATGAAGCGCAGCATCTGCCTTGAGGTTTTGAAAATGATAGTCAACTACGTCTGTTTCGTTGTAACCAGTACGGGCTACTACAATACTGCGATTGGCCAAAGTCAACGTACGTCGGTTGGCAGACTCGTTGCCATAACTACTCACGGGGTCGAAAGCGGGATTATCAGCTCCCGTTAATCCTGTCGAAGCATTAATGTTAGGCGAAATATCGGTAAAGATATTGTTAGCTCGCCAGTCGTATCCCTTGGTAAAAGTACCGTTGATTTTAAATGCCCAACGTTCATTGGGGGCTTGGGAGTAGCGTAGGCTACTTTCGTTGAAAATTTTTGCGGATACGTTCTTGTCATTGAGGTGATTGACGCCCGTTTTTTGTTGGAAACTCAATCCAGCGTACTCAAACGGGCTTTTGGTTTGGAAGTTTGCCAAACCATTGATGGCATTCATCCCGTACAGGGCCGAGGCCGTACCTAGAATGATTTCGACGTTCAAAATATCTAAGTCGCTTGGTCCCAAGGCATTGCCCACGGGAGCGCCAATGTGCGGTGATTGGTTGTCTATGCCATCAATCAATTGGGCAAAACGTACGTTGGTGGTGTTAGCAAATCCTCTGGTATTGAGAACTTTAAATCCAAGGCTTGGCACAATCAAATGCACCCCTTTGATGTTTTCGAGGGCATCGAAAAAAGAAGGTTGCGCAGAATGTCGAAAATCTTGTAGGGTAACTTTCTCGATACTAACGGGTGATTTCAGAATGCTTTCTTGCAAACGCGAAGCTGAAATGACGACCTCATCTAATCTGAAAATTCGATTTTGCACTGAGGTAGTATCCTGTATTTGTCCCCATGAAGCATAATTAAGGCCAATGACTCCCAAAAACGTTGCGAGCAAAAATGCTTTCATTTATCAAATGCGTTATTTTTTCAAAGATATAACGCATTTGAGTAAGTTCAAAATGGAAATCTCCCGAAAGTTTCAAACTTTCGGGAGATTCACTCGACATTATGCACTCTATCACTCGACACTCTAATTATACCCTCTTGCCTGCAACTGAAATAGTTCGGCATAGCGACCTTGCTGAGTCATGAGTGTTTCGTGGCTACCTGCTTCAATAAGCTTTCCGTTTTCAATCACAATGATACGGTCGGCCATACGAACGGTAGAAAAACGGTGGGAGATAAGCAACGCCATTTTTCCTCGGGTCAATTCGGCAAATCGTTGAAATACCTCGTACTCAGCCCGTGCATCAAGGGCGGCGGTAGGTTCGTCCAAAATTAGAAGTTCGGAGTCGCGCATGTAGGCCCGAGCAAGGGCTATTTTCTGCCATTCGCCACCCGAAAGCTCGGTTCCTCCACTAAAATGTCGGCCCAATACTTGTTTTAAACCATCGGGAAAACGGCCAATCAGTGTGTTAGCCAAACTACGTTCGGTGGCGGTAGTGATGCGGGGAAGGTTGTTTATTTCGGAAATGTCACCCACGGCAATGTTGGCTTGAGCCGTCATCATTAGGCGAATGTAATCTTGAAAAATAACGCCAATATGGTGTTGTAGCTCGGTTAAATCATAAGCTCGGAGGTCGTGACCATCCAACAGAATACGCCCCTCGGTAGGGTCATAGAGGCGCGTTAAGAGTTTGACCAATGTGGTTTTTCCCGCGCCATTTTCACCGACAATTGCCAGCTTTTCACTTGCTTTTAGGGTAAAATTGAGGTTTTGAAAAACCCATTTTTGGGCGTTTGGATAACGAAATCCGACATTTTCAAACACAAAACCTTCTTTGATAACTTTGGGAAAGGGAAGAGAAGTAGGCGGGGACACAATCGCAGGTTGTAAGTCGAAAAACTGGAAAAAATCACGCAAATACAGTGCCCCTTGTGAAATACTCGTAAAGCGATTCAATATCCCCTCCAACGAGGATTTGAGTTGACGAAAAGACCCCGCCAGAAAGGTGAGGCTACCAATGGTGATGCTTCCTTTAACGGTTTCTAAACCAATGTAAGCATAAGCCCCGTAATAACCTGCCGTGCCAATGGCTGCGAGTAAAGTGCCCCAAATCGCTCGCCGAATAGCCAACTTTTTGTTTTGTTCATAATACGCCCCCGAAACCTCCCGAAAACGCTCCGTTAAGAAGTTCGACAATCCAAAAAGCTTCACTTCTTTGGCGTTGACGTTGCTGGCCCCTACGTAGCGTAAGTAATCTAACTCGCGCCTCTGCGGAGTCCACTGATACGACAGCGCGTAGCCTTGGGCGTTGAAATAAAATTCACCCAAAAAAGCGGGGATAATGCTCAACACCAACAATAAAATGAGCCACGGACTAAAAACCGCCAAACCTATTCCCAGAAAACCAATGGTGATGATATCTTGTACTTGGGCCAGCGATTGTGACAGCAGTGCGGTGCGGCCTACGGTCTGTTGGCGGGCACGTTCGAGTTTGTCATAAAAAATAGGTTCTTCGTACTGAGCCAAGTCGAGCGTAGCGGCGTGCTGCATGATTTGAATCGAAGAACGGTTGGCGTGTAAGTCGCCGAGCAGTGCATCCAGCAACGACGTAGCGCGGTTGAGCAAATCGGCGCTTAATGCCAAAGCCAATTCTGTCTCTATTAAAATAAATAGAAAATTTTTATCAATAGATTGATTATTAATGAGTTGCACTACTTCGTCAATAATGAGTTTTCCGACATACAACGTCAAAAACGGAATAGCCGACCGAATCGAACGCAAAATGACGTTGGCGGTGGCCATCCACGGCTGGGTAATCCAAATTTCCTTGAAAAAAGGAGGCAAATATTGCAGCGCTTGAAAGCGGTCTTTAAGCGTGGGTTGCGGTTGTTTATTTTTGGGAGGCATTTTTGAATTGACTAATTTGAATTTGAAAACAGAATACCTCCTCAATAAGTGCCTGCCAACTAATTGAAGCAGGAAGAAAGAAGTAGGACGTCTGATGGAAGAAGTACGAAGAAAGAAGTAGGAGGGAAGAATTAAAAAATTGTCCTTCCTCGAAGTCAGCAGAACCTATTTAGAAGCAAAAGAACTGATTATAAACCCCCAACATTTTACTTTAACAAGTAATTGTTCAAACAACACTAAATTATTGCTCATCATGAAAAAATACCTTTGGGGATTGGGAGGGTTAGTTTTGACGAGTGCGTTGGTAGCTACCTACCAAAATGACAACCCAAGTCGCGGCTCGCAAAATTCCTTGGACAGTGTATATGCCAAGCTCACGCAAGAACAAAAACACGATTTGAAGTACGCAGTAGGAGCGTTGGAAGTGGCCGATGGCTTGGAAGCCAATCTTTTTGCCTCCGAACCCATGATTACCAACCCCACCAATATTGACATTGACCACAAAGGTCGCGTGTGGGTGCTCGAAGCCTACAATTACCGCCCTGCCATTACAGGAAACCCCACTCATTCCGAAGGGGATCGCATTCTGATTTTGGAAGATACCAACGGCGACGGTAAAGCCGATGCCAGTAAAGTGTTTTATCAAGGCCCAGAAGTAGCAGCACCGCTCGGAATTTTGGTTATGGGCAACCGCGTTTTGGTGTCGCAAAGCCCTTATGTATGGCTTTTTACTGATGAGAATGGCGACGATAAAGCCGACAAAAAAGAGATTATTTTTCAGGGTATCAAAGGCGAACAACACGACCACGGCATGCACTCATTTACCTTTGGTCCCGATGGAAAATTGTATTTTAACTTTGGAAACGAAGGAAATCAACTCCTTGACGGCAAAGGTCAGCCCGTACTCGATCAAGACGGGCAGCCGATAGACCGCAAAAAGTACAAGCAAGGAATGGTATTCCGTTGCGACCCAGACTTCAAAAACGTAGAAGTGCTCGGACATAATTTTCGTAATAATTACGAAGTGGCGGTGGATAGCTATGGCACACTATGGCAGTCGGACAACGACGACGACGGCAACAAGGGTGTTCGCATCAACTACGTGATGGAATACGGCAACTACGGCTATACCGACGAAATGACAGGTGCAGGTTGGCGGGCCAATCGTACCAATATTGAAGAAGAAATTCCGCTTCGCCACTGGCATTTGAATGACCCTGGTGTCGTACCTAATTTGCTTCAAACAGGCGCAGGTTCACCCACAGGCATGGTGATTTACGAAGGCGATATGCTGCCAAAAGTATTTCAAAACCAGATGATTCATTGTGATGCAGGACCCAATGTGGTACGTTCGTATCCTGTTGAAAAAAATGGAGCAGGATACAAAGCAAGTATCGTTAATGTGATTTATGGTAAACGCAATCAATGGTTTCGTCCGTCGGATGTCTGCGTTGCCCCCGACGGTTCGCTTTTTGCCGCCGATTGGTATGACCCAGGAGTGGGGGGCCACCAAGCAGGTGACTTAAACCGAGGGCGCATTTACCGTGTTGCCCCTGCCAATACGGCTTATAAAACGCCGAATAATGATTTCAATACCTTAGAAGGAGCGTTGAAAGCGATCCAAAGTCCTAATGTTTCGGTGCGTTATCATGCTTGGAATAAAATTCGTAGTCTCGGACAAGGGGCAGAAAGTGAGTTAGTGAAAATGTATCAAACGGCCTCTAATCCCCGTATAAAAGCACGGGCATTGTGGCTGTTGAGCAAACTGTCTAACGGTAGCAAATACGTAGAAACAGCCCTCAAAGACCCTAATCCTGACATTAGAATTACTGCTATTCGGGCAGCTCGACAAATTACGGCGAAAGGTGTACTTCCATTATCAATTGAAAATTTGAATACGCTGGCGGCTGACTC
>JBDHXS010000484.1:0-5514 GCA_039810845.1 Runella sp.
AACGGAATATTTTTAGAAAGCTCAAAAGCCTCATTTGAGAACAATTGATAGGGGAGAACCTCGCCGTCCACACTTGGGCCCCAGCTCAGTCCAAAGCCAATAACGGGCTTCCCTTCCGCTTTCATTTTATCGGCAATGGTTTTTAAGGCCCTTTTGCCCGCATCGCTCAAGGTTTGGAAAGGTACATTTTGAACGTCATCCACTTTGTCGGCCGAAATGTTGAGTTCCTTTAATACCTCAGCACCAATGGCTTGGGTTGTTTTTTTGTCGAGCATCGCAGCTCTAAACGACCCGCTCTGGTTAATGGCCTTGTGGAACAATCCTTTAGCCGATGGCATCGCCATGAGCGTATTTACCTTAGCCCCACCTCCTGACTGTCCAAAAATAGTAACGTTATTGGGGTCACCGCCAAAGTTCGCAATGTTGGTTTTTACCCATTCCAGCGCTACTTTCATGTCTAATACGCTCAAATTGGCCGATTGTTTGTATTTATCACCGTAAGCCGACAAATCCAAATACCCCAAAATATTCAGGCGGTGGTTGATTGAAACTACCACTACGTCGCCTTTTTTAGCCAAGTTTTCGCCGTCATAAGAAGGTAATTCTTGTGACGACCCTGCCGTAAAACCTCCTCCGTGAATCCAGAAAAGTACGGGGCGTTTTTTGCCATCGTTGATACCTGGAGACCAAACGTTGATGCGCATACAGTCTTCACTGGTGTAGCCCCAACTATGGTTAAAAACAAACTCTGGCTCGTCCGTTACCGAAGTAGTGGGATCTATCAGTGGTGCAACGGGGCCGTAAGTCATTGAGCTTCGTACATTACTCCAAGGCTTTGGTTTTTGAGGGGCTTCAAAACGTTTTGCTTCGGCATACGGTATTCCCTTATACGTAAAAATGCCATTGTGAATATAGCCCCTCACTTTACCAGCATCGGTATTCGTAACGGCTACGTTTTCGCCCGTTTGCACTTGGGCTTGTGTAGGTTGTGATATAGAACCTACGGCCAGCAAAAGTAGAAAAATGAGTTTGTTCATTGTTTGGTAAGTATAAAAACTGATAGGTTAACAATTTCGAGTCATTATTTATTTCCGTAGGCTTTATCCAAAAACTGATAGCGAACATCGTCTTTGGCACTTTCGGTACGTGATTCTACGTCCAAAATCATCACGTGCGGTGTGCTTTCTCCTGCCTTTGCAGCTTTCCAATCGGGCAGTTTACCGCCGTTTGGATTTCCTGTTTTGACAAAATTGGTAAAGTAATTCAGCATCGTATCTGATACTTTAAAATCATCGGCAGTCCAAGCGTATTCTTTCACTAAGTGAAGGTTGCCCATCGCGTATTCAATTTCACAGGCGTGTGGTGCCCCTACGGCTTTGGGAGGTTTGGGGGCATTGGCATCGGCCCGAACTGTACCACCAGCTAGCCCAGAAGCCAGCGATTTATCCACCAAGTCAGGGCGAAGTTTGCTGTATAAATAGCGATAGACGGGTTGTGAACTGTTGTTACGGTGCAAATCAAACCATTTCCAAGTGCTGTAAGAAATGAATCGGTCGGCTGCTAAGGCCGTTGCGGAGAGTTCAATTTCTTTTTCTGAGCCGTGGGGATATAATTTTAAAACTTCCTCAAAATCAGCAGGATACTCTTTTTTGACGCGTGCTACGTAATTTTCTTCTTTGTAGGGTTGCCCTTGCATAAAAGCTTGCCCTGGAATTTCGGCAGAGTTCCAGCCGACCAAGAGGGGCACTTGCGCTTGTTCTTTGGCTGCGAAAACCTGAGGTAATGTTTTGGTTAATAAATAGTTATCAATGACAATTGGGAATCCAAAGCGGCGAGATTCGTTGTAAATTTCGTAAATCTCACGCGTTGACATTCCTCTCAATTCTTTGATGGATTTGATTCCTGCTTTTTGCAAAAACTCAACGCCTTGTTTTTCGCCTTCTGCCAGTGGTACGGGTGTCATGGTTGGATTAATACCTGCGCCACTTTCTCCGATGGCACCCGCGATAAGATTTCTTGACAAGGGTGAGGCCATCTGGCAACTTACGCCAATGGAACCTGCCGATTCGCCTGCGATAGTTACTTTTTTAGGGTCGCCACCGAAGGCTGCTATGTTTTTTTGAACCCATTTGAGGGCGGCAGCTTGGTCAAGCATTCCATAATTGCCAGAGGCTTTGTAAGGTGCTTCGGCGGTGAGTTCGGGATGTGTTAAAAAACCAAAAATATTCAAACGGTAATTGCAAGTAACTACCACCACTCCCTTTTTAGCCATGCTTTCGCCATCGTAACGAGGCTCTGAAGCATCGCCAGCTACGTTTCCTCCTCCATAAAAGTAAACCAGAACGGGTAAATCTTTGGTGTTACGTTTGGCAGGTGTCCATACATTAAGGTACAAACAGTCCTCGCTGACGCCATTTGAGCGTGAATTCATGTCGCCAAACACAACAGTTTGCATAGGGCGAGCACTAAATTGTTTGGTTTGTTTTACACCTTTCCAATTGTCGGCAGGCTGAGGGGCTTTCCAACGGAGTTCACCAACGGGAGGTTTGGCAAACGGAACGCCAAAATAGGTTTGAATACCCGTTTTTGTATCATAATTCCCTTCAATGACACCATTTTCAATGGTGGTTTGCACCGAAAAAGCATTGTTATTTTGGGCATTTGCTCCCATTTGTAAACTTACATAAAGCCCTAAGCAATAGGCTATTTTTTTCATGTTTTTGGATTAATTTTATTTATTGTCTCAGTTTGCGACAATAATAGTTGCTTTTCAAAAAAAATCCTACTTATTTTCGAGATATTTACATTTCGACATTATCCTAAATCAACAAAATAAGTGACTCAAGCTCCATATTATTTAAAACACATTGCCTATGACTCGGTTATTTTTGGGTTTTCAGGCGACAAATTGAAGATTCTTATTATAAGATACCACAACACGGGGCTGTATGCTCTGCCTGGTGGATTTGTGGAACTCCACGAAAACCTGAACGACGCCGTACGACGGGGCCTAAAAGAACGCACAGGCTTGGACAATATCTACTTGGAGCAGTTTTATACCTTTGGCGACGTAGACCGCTACCAACCCGACGTCATGCGCACGATTTTGGAAGCCAACGGCCACTCTACCGAAACATACGCTTGGCTATTGGATCGTTTTTTATCGGTGGCGTACTATGCCCTTATTAATTATAATGACGTAGTGCCTACGCCCGACGCGCTTTCGGACTCTTGCGATTGGTACGACTTAGACCAACTCCCTAACCTCATGCTCGACCACGCCGAAATTGTAGCCAAAGCCTTACAGACCCTCCGCGCCAACTTAGACCGCAAACTCGTGGGTATGAACCTCCTCCCTGCTCGATTTACCATGGGCGAGTTACAAAAAGTTTATGAAGCTATCTTGGGTGAAAAACTCCACCGAGGCACTTTTCAACGAAAAATGTTAGGATTAGAACTTTTAAAACGCCACGAAAAGCAGTACTCAGGCGCGGCGCACAAGGCTCCGTTTTTATATAGTTTTGGGACAGAGTAATAAACCTCTCACAATCAATGCCAAGTCTCCCTAAAGATGACTTTTCAAATCAAGTAAAGAATGTGTTTGTAATATCGCAAGTACTACCTTAAATGTAATTCACACTTGGCTTTGTGTAGATAGTACTCCCATTGTGTTTGATTAAAAAATCAAATAAACTACCTTCAACATAGACAACTACCTTGGTAGGTTGATGTAAGATCACCAATGGTTAAAAAGAATTTAGAGAGGCTTTTAAAGATGCCTAGCTGGCTCAAGGGTATTCCTAATAAATACCCCGAACCATAAAAATAGATACTCAAGGTACGCGATCAAACACAAACAAGTCTGTAAATACCCATTTTCCTTCTCTCTGACTTCCTCGCTGAATAACCAATTGATTTTCAGACCTTTTTTCATAAATAATCCGAATTGAGCCATCCTGTTTCTCAAAAAGAGCTTGGTCTTTTTTGGACTCAATAAAGCGATAGCGGTCGGATATTTCTTTTTCTTCTATAGCAATCAAGCCTGGTTTAAAGTGCTTTACCAGTACGATAGGGCCTTGTTCGGTTTGTTCGAAAACGAGCATTTCATACATCGTCACTTTATTGTCGCGCATCATACGCATAAAACCCGTGAGGTTGTCGCCTGCGGGAGCAGCCCAAAATGCCTCGATGGGTCCACCATTAAATGTGCCGAGCCAATGCCCTTTCATAAAAGCAACGTCAGCCAACGAGGCTGTTTTCTGAGAATACCCTGCGACTCCTGTCAGCAGAAATACAGCCATAAAAAATGATACAAAACGAATACGCATACAGAGGTTCATTAAAATGTGTAAAGCATAGAATGTTAAATTGACAGTATAAGGCTCCCCAACCATAAAATTACTTTTATCTTTACGACTAAGTAACTACGGAGGTAAAAAGCCAACAATTTTTGAAAATAGAGCAGCTCATCCCCATTCACTATTTCATACAATTATTTATGTATAAGCCATTTATTTCATTTTTTTTCTGTATTCTCATTTCTATCAAAATCCACGCCCAGCAGGCCAAAGAAATTAAGCGTTTTCAGTTGGCGGAGGTAAAGCAGGGAGTAGCCGTGGATGCCGCCCATTTTTATGTCATTAATAATACCTCCATTACCAAACACACCAAATCCGATGGGAAACAAGTAGCAGCATGGAAAGACACGACAGAATTGCTGAAACACCTTAACGCAGGTATCGTGATTGGCAACAAATTGTACTGCGCTCATTCCAACTACCCCGATAAGCCCATGGCGAGTTCGATAGAAATCTTTGATAAAACCACCCTCACTCCCATCGAAAGCCATAGCTTTGGTCTTTTTCCAGGCTCACTTACCTGGTTGGATTTTCATCAAGGGCATTGGTGGGCTGCTTTTGCCAATTATTCGGACAAAAATTCGGACGGAGGCCGCGACAATCGTTGGACTACGTTGGTGCAATTCAATGCGCAATGGCAACAAGTACAATCATGGGCATTCCCTCCGAAAATTTTGGAAGCTTTTGCACCTAAAAGTACTTCGGGAGGCGCTTGGGGAAAAGATGGATTGCTTTATTGCACAGGTCACGACAAACCTGAGTTGTACGTTCTCAAGCTACCTGTACGCGGCTCTATTTTGCAATATATCAAGACCATTTCAACACCAAGTGAAGGGCAAAGTTTCGCTTTTGACCGTAGCATAAAAGATAAATTTGTCCTCTATGGCATTACACGAAATAATAACTATGTCGTGGTTTCTTCGATTGAATAAGTGAAAATTCAAGTGACCGTAGGAAGTTTTATCATAGGTTTGGCAGCTATCTCCTAACAATGTTGGATATACGCCATAAGTCCTTAAAAACAATACGTTTAATGGGCTTTGTTGCATAGTTAATTTGAAAGAACTTTAACCGTTTGTGGTCTGGTTAATGTCGAAAACTGATTCAAACACTTGGCCTTGATTCTTACCTCAACTTTCTGGTTGGTGAATTTTCG
>JBDHXS010000485.1:0-5511 GCA_039810845.1 Runella sp.
CCAAAATTTATTTTAGCTGTAACCAATACCCTGAAATTCAAAGGATTTACATTGAGCGGTGTAGTTGATTATCGTCATGGGGGTGAATTGTATTCTTGGACAAATCAATTTTTGCTTGGACGTGGTGTAACACAAGATACCGAAAACCGCGAAATCCCGAAAGTAGTAGCAGGGGTTTTGGGCGATGCCAATACACTCTTGCCACTTTTGGGGGGGGATGGACAGCCGATTCCTAATAATATTCAGGTGATGGAAAATAACCTTTGGTTTCAAGCCGCAGGAGGCTCGTTGGCAATCAACGCCCCCAATGAGTTTTCGGTATGGGATGCTTCAGTAGTTCGTTTGCGCGAAATCACACTAGGGTATTCATTGCCAAAAACTTTGTTGAGCAAGACTCCATTCGGTTCGATTAATCTTACTTTGAGTGGTCGTAACCTGTGGTTTTTTGCTCCTCATTTTCCTAAACATACCAACTTTGATCCTGAGGTCAACACTTTTGGAAATACCAATACCCAAGGTATTGACTTTTTCTCAGCTCCGTCGGTGCGTCGTTATGGGGTAAATCTAAGTGTTACTTTCTAAATCGTTGAACTATTATCTGTTAATCGTTGAACTGTTATCTGTTAGTTGTTGAACCGTTATCTGAATTAAAATAAATACCAGATATACTAAACGGATAACTAATACACTGATAACGGATAACCAAAATCTAATTCTGAAAAACATGAATCGAATCATAAAAAACTTAAAATATGCTACGCTGATCATGGCAATGTTGCTACTGAACGCGTGCAATTTGGACATCAATACCGATCCTAACAACCCTTCGGCGGTTAATTCGGGACAATTACTTACCAATGCTCAATTAGACATTGTCAACTCGCTTGGTGCAGGGCCTCCAGGTTTGGCCAATCCTGCAGGTGTGTTTGTGCATCAACTTACCCAGCGTAGTAACAATGACCAATATGCCATTACAGGGCAGGATTTTCCACCTACCCAGGCTTGGGCCAATATGTACCGTGCTATCCAAAACCTGAATGGATTAATTGAACAGGCCAACGCCAATCAACACTTTGCCTATACTGGGGTAGCACAAATCATGAAGGCCATGGCATTTAGCTATATGGTGGACGTGTGGGGAGATATACCTTTTACAGAAGCCAGTACATCAGCAAAAATACAGTTTCCTAAATTTGACAAAGGGCAAGATGTTTATCCTCAGTTGTTTACGATGATAGATGAAGGCATTGCCAACCTTGCCAAAACCTCGGCATTGAGTCCACGCACAGATGATTTGATTTATGGTGGTAATCTGGTTCGTTGGCGGCAATTTGCCAAAACCTTGAAGTTGAAACTATACAATCAAATTCGTTTGACCCAAAATGTAAGTACTCAGGTTAATGCTTTGATTGCAGAGGGAGATTTGATGGTAAGTGGGGGAGGTTTCTCGCTCAATTATGGCACTTCAAGTGCTCCCGATAACCGTAATCCTATTTTCCGGGAAGATTATAACATCACTACATCGGGAAGAGACAATTATATTAGCCCTTATTTCCACGAGATTTTGTTGGGAACCAGTACATTGAATCCTATTTTGAGTGGAATTCGCGACCCTCGTATTCCGTACTACTATTTCAATCAGCTTTCTAATGCCCGCCCTAATGCCCAAAATCCTGTAGAGTACCGCAACGGAAATTTTGTTTCGATTTATTTTTCGTCGCAAGGACCTAATCAGGGCTTTGACCAATCGTCGTCAAACACCATCGTAGGACTTTATTATTGCGGCGGACGCTACGATGATGGAAATGGCGTGACGGCTGCTGGCGTGAGCGGTGCTTCGGCACGAGGAGACGGTCCTCAACGCATTTTGCCTTACCATTCTTATTTATTTACACGTGCAGAATTGGCACAAACTACTGTAGGTACTGGCAATGCCAAGCAGCTATTTACTGATGCGATGAATGCTGCTTTTGCTGAAGTAAACGCCGCAGCTGCTCGTGGAGGGGCACCAGCGATTACGGCTGCCGTTATTAAAGAATATGTGGATGCAGTTATAGCCAAGTATGACGCCGCGAACGACAGCGGTAAATTGGAATTGATTATGACTGAAAAATGGATTGCTAACTTTGGATTTGGTTTGGAATCATACAATGATATTCGTCGAACAGGGTTCCCAAAAATATTTGACCCCAATACCGATGGCCTTGCGTTCACCAATGTCAATCGTGGTTTTCCTGTATCGTACCCTTATCCTGTCCCTGGTGAATTACAACTTAATCCCAACGCGCCACAGCAACGTGTCATTGCCAACGACAAGGTATTTTGGCAGAAGTAGTTAGTTGGTATTGTTAAGCATTTTTTGTTAATCGTTAATTGTAGAACTATGAAAAATACATTGAAAATTACCCTTTTTATAGGGCTTATAGCAATAGTTTTTGTGGGTTGTGAACAAAAAAGCCCTTTCCCTGAAATCAAGAATGGAGCCAACTTTGTAGCATTACCTGATCCATTACCAGCAGCAGTCACTGCTGCAAACGTTAATACAATGACTGTGACTTTGGCCAATGTAGCCTCTGCCAATATGGCTTTTACGACCCAAAGTTTAAATGCCGATGAAATATCGAAAGTAGAAGCGTATGCCAGCCATATACGGGGTACAGTAGTAACCCCTGCCGCTACCACAGCAGCACCGCATGGGGTGTTGGTGAAAGCACTTTCAAGTATCAATGGAAAAGAGCAAATAGCTGTTGCAGAGTTACTTACCAAAACAAGTGTGGCCGCTGCTACGTTGAGGGCCAATGATCGCCTTCGGGTTCGTTTTGTAGTGACAATGAAAGATGGTAGGGTGTTTTCATGGCAAAACTCAGGGCCAGGAATTAACGTCAATCCTTTAGGTACTACGTTTACTCCGCTTTTAGACGTGCTGTTGCAGTAGAATTCTTCTCTTTTTTTAAGCGGACGGTGGCAACACCGCCCGCTTTTTTTATTCCTCTTCCAAGGCTTCTAAAACATCCATTAAATCACCGAAATCCTTGTAACCTGGGCGAATCTCCTCACTACCTCGTAGGGCAATGCCAGAAATATTTACATCATCAAGCAAAAAAGAGGCGTTTTCGGTGGTGATTCCAAAACCCAGTAAAATGGAGAAACGGGTTGATAAAGTATTTAGAAAATCTGGCCAATCGCCTGACAGAGAGGTGTTTGAGCTTGATTCCAGTAGAAAATAAGTTACATAAGGTGCGTTTTGAACCATTATGTCTTCAATGGTATCGGCATCTTGGTCGGCTTCGACTTTCAAGATCAGGGGTCTTGCCGTTTCACTTTTTAGCCACGGCAACAGTTCCGCATTGCTGATTTGAATGGCGTTCGGCTGATAGCGTTCTATTTTTTCAAGAAGAAGGCTTGCTTCGGTCAGCTCAGTTTCGGCTACAATCTGCACGCCCGCTATCCATGAGCGGATGTCGTTGAATTTTTTGAGGTTAACGTAGCTTTCGACGGTTTCGTCAATAGAAAATCCTAACATTTCTACGCCCATTCCTGCACAGTATCGGGCATCAGAAAGATTGGTTACATTACTTATTTTTACAACTGTTTTTAGCATAAGATTTTATAAAAGTGGGCAAATATACGCTAAATAAACAAAAGCCCCCATCAGCATTACCGCTGGAAGTAATATACTTTCTCTTGAAAAGTGGAAGGGTTATTCAAATAAAAAGGCGCGAATTTCGCGCCTTTTTATTTGAATAAATTTATCTTATTTAGAGTGGTTTTCCTGCTTTTTTGGTTTTCTTAATCGTAAAGGGAATGCACAATTCCGCTGGACAGCAGTTGTCACCAGGTTCGATGATGATGGGGCAACAGCCTTCTGCCGGGCAGGTCTTGTTTGTAGCGGTAAATGTATAGCTGCCTACATCGTCGAGCAACACGATACTTTGTCCAGCGATAGACGTCACTTCAGTAGTACCTTTAAACCACTTTACATTGGTGTATTTTGTTGGAATACGCACTTCTACCTTCTCGCCCGGGCACAACTTGAAAGGTACAGAGAAACATTCGGTATCAATATCATCTTCCTCCTCATCGTCGTTGCAAGGGGTAGAATCAGTGTCTTCTTCGTTGGCCTTACAGATTTGGGCGGTGTTAAAATGAACGCCTTCTTGCGTTACTTTCACTTGGTAGGTCAACGTAACGGTATCGCCATTAGCAGCAATATTACCGATATTCCAAGTGATGACATTACCGATTATGGAAGCACTGCCTCGGCTGGTAACAAAAGTGCCCGCTTGGAACTGTACCGTAGTGGCGATGCTATCGGTTACAGCTACTCCCGTAGCATTGTTGTCACTTTCGTTCCACACCTTGATTGTATAGGTCAAAATGTCCCCGATTTTAGCCACCTTTTTATTAATGGTTTTCTTCAAGGCCAAGTCTATTTCTTTGTCGCAATCCTGTACATTGATGGTAGAGGTAACTCTCGGGCTGCTCACTGCAGACAAACAACTTGGGTCAGTGATACGCGCTTGGGCGTAATAGATAATGTCGGTAGTAGCAGTACCGGCAGGCTTGAAATTCAAGCCTATAAACACCGGAGAACCTCCCGTTGGCGTGGTAAACCACTCTACCTGTGCTAAACCTACAACCGTTGCTCTGATGGTAGGGAAGGTATCTCCCTTACATATCGTAAAGCTTGGAGTAAGTATCGTAGGCGAAATAGGCGTACAGTTACAGTTAGGCCCCGTGATGAGCGTATCAAATTTACAAATGGCACTCAGACTATCAGTAATCGTAATGTTTGCTCCCGAAGGGATACCCGTTATGGTATAAGGGTTACTACCCGTCAGTGTTCCTCTGTTGACTTTTAAGACTCCAACTTGACCAGAAACGGTAAACGAGAGGCTGTAAGTCTGAATGTCTGCCGAACAAATCGGCGCACTTGTTAAGGTTACTTTCGATTTGACACAAGGGTCGGGCGAAAGAACTGTGATATAGACCGTAGCGGTATCGCACAGATTCGGCGTTCCGTTGTCGCAAACCCTATAAATGAATCGGTCGGGCCCTGCATAGTTATTGTTCGGCGTGTACGTATAAGTTCCGTTCGGGTTGAACACCACCGTTCCGTTAGTCGGGTTGGTGAGTTTGGTAAACGTCAGCGGGTCATTGTTAGGGTCGCTGTCGTTGGTGGCTACCGTTCCACTCACAGGCACATTGATTTTGGTAATGTTGGCATCATCCACGGCTACTGGTGGGTCGTTGCCTGGAATAGTAGGCAACACATCAATAGTGACGGTGGCTGTGTCGCAAGCTCCTTTCACGTCGCAAAGCACATATTTGAAGCTGTCTTTGCCGATAAATGCGCTTGTTGGGGTGTAAGTGAAGCTGCTGTCGGTGGTGTTGTAAACCACTGTGCCGTTGGTAGGATTGCTGATTCTGGTGACCGAAGCGAACTTGTCGCCTTGTGGGTCAAAGTCATTTGCCAATACCCTTACTTTGACAGGCACACCTACTTGGGTT
>JBDHXS010000486.1:0-5487 GCA_039810845.1 Runella sp.
GAACTGAAAAAGGTAGGTTGAGCTATCCGACAACGGTGTTTTTTGACCAAAATCTTCAAGTCCAACATCGGATTGTCGGCGTGTTGGAGGCTAAAAAGTTGCAGCAGCTTTTGGCTGTCAACTAAAAATTATAGGATAAGTTTGCAAGTATTATTCCATTTTTTCTGAGGTATTTGCTCAAAAGGAAAAAACAATGCTGACGTAACTTATTGTTGGTGAGCGATTTGTTTTTAGTAATTAGTGGCTTAACACTGGTTTGATAATACGCAATAGCGGTTTTCGAGATAGAACGAAAGCTGCTATTTTTTGTACGTCTATCCAAAAAATAGGTTTGAAAAGAGAAGAAGACTCTATGCCGTTTTGGTACTTCATAGGATTTTTTCAATTACTTAGAATATTGTTTTCTAAACTTGTATCATATAACTTCAAGCCCTGTTTTTTCGTTTAAAGAGCAAAGAATCTTCATCATGCACTATCGTTTACTTTTATTTGCCCTCATTTTGGGCATAATTTCTATTACAACCTACGCGCAACCACGACCGTTGTATTCGCCAGAGCAACAACAACAAATACAAAATACGCGCCAATCTATTGAAAATCAATCTCGTATAATCCAAGCACAGCTTCAAGCGTTGGCGCGACAGAACAATTGGCCACTTCGGCAGACCCTTGCTGACGGTAGCGTAATGGTACTGAGCGGAGTGAGTGAAACAGGACAACCGCTCTATGATGCAACGACGACCAATCGCGGGGCTGCTCTTACTACTCGTACGAATATATTATACGAGGGTGGAGGACTGGATCTAAATCTCACTGGTGGAAGCCCAGCTATGAAAGACCGATTGGGGGTGTGGGACGGGGGCAAAGTGTTGGATACGCATAGTGAATTGGCAGGGAGAATTACCCAAGTGGACAACGCAACGACCCTTGACGGTCATGCCACGCACGTCAGCGGGACGATGATAGCCACTGGCATTAACCCGAGGGCGCGAGGTATGTCCAATGGCGCTAACTTACTGGCTCACGATTTCAACAATGATGCACCCGAAATGATTAATGCTGCCTCGAACTTGCTGGTTTCCAATCACTCTTACGGTTTAGTGACGGGATGGCGATTGAATACCAGTCGAGCAGGAACAGACAATAATCTCAAATGGGAATGGTACGGAGATACAACCATCAATGCCCAAAAAGATTATAAATATGGGTTTTATGACACCCGTACCCGCGAGTGGGATCGGATTGCTTACAATGCCCCTTATTACCTGATTGTCAATTCGGCAGGAAACGCACGCGGGTCTAACGGACCGCCTGCGGGGACAGCGTACTTTTTTGGAAGTAGTAACCGAACGAGTACTACGCCCCGCGCCCCCCAAAACGACTACGATTTGATTTCAACTTATGGCACGGCCAAAAACATCTTGACGGTGGGAGCGATTAGTGTTTTGAACAATGGTTACAATCAAATCTCTGACCCGCGTATTTCGAGTTTTAGCAGTTGGGGACCAACCGATGATGGACGTATTAAGCCCGACATCGTTGGGGTAGGAGTTAGCGTTTTTTCGACTACTTCAACTTCTAATAACTCTTATACAACGCTCAATGGAACCTCGATGTCATCTCCCAACGTGTCGGGTTCACTTTTTTTGTTGCAGGAATTATACAACAAACAAACCAATAATTTCATGCGTTCTTCGACGCTGAAAGGGCTGGTTTTGCACACAGCCGACGATGCAGGGAATCCTGGTCCTGACTATCAGTACGGCTGGGGACTTTTGGATATGAAGCAAGCCGCCGAAGTGATCTTGAACCGTGACCAAACTCACCAATTGTCTGAACGTACGCTGGCTCCCAACGAAACCTATACCACCCAAGTAGTAGCTTCGGGAAAAGGAATATTGACTGCGACGATTTGTTGGACAGACCCAGAAGGAGTAGCTACCAATGCCACTACAGCCAATTTTGACAATCGAACGCCCAAACTCCTTAATGACCTTGATTTACGCATCAGCGATGGAACGACGGAATCGTTACCATGGGTTTTAGATCCAAATCAGCCTTCCGCCAATGCAACTCGAGGTGATAACATTCGCGACAATGTAGAGCAGATTATTATTCCTAATGCTGTACCTGGCCGAACATACACCATTACCATCAAACATAAAGGCACTCTTACCAATAATACCCAACAATACGCCCTCATCATAAGCGGGATAGGCGGAAAGCCTTTTTGCGAATCTAAGGCTAATTCAAATGCAGATTCAAAAATTACGCAGGTAATTCTGGGAAATATTACCCAAGCTGCGAAAAGTGGCTGTCAGGAGTATAGTGATTTTATGACGCAAATAGCTCCCATAGCAGCTGGCCAAACTCTTCCGTTGGAAGTGAGTTTAGGTTCTTGTGGTGGTGATTTCGCCAAAGTAGTCAAGGCGTTTGTGGATTGGAATGGAGACGGTGATTTTGACGACCTCAATGAACTTGTCGCTACTTCGGAGGTCATCAATGCCACGGGTACTTTTAAAACTACTTTGAAAGCACCTTCGGGTTTAACCATTGGGAATGTATCTCGGGTACGAATTGTATGCGTTGAAACCAACAATGTTGCCACAGTGGCAGCTTGTGGAACTTATGCCAAAGGCGAAACCCAAGAGTTTTTGGTAAGATTTGTACGACCTGCACGCGATGTCAGCCTTACGACCTTGGTAACCCCCGAAAATAATTTTTGTAGCAGTCAGCTGTCCAACGTAACTGTTCGAGTGCGAAATGTAGGTTCTGACCCTCAACAAAATATCCCTGTTTCTGTACAAGTCTTAGAACCATCTGGACAATTAGTAGGAAGCTTAACAGGGACAGTTACCCAAGTCTTACCTGCTTTTTCAGAAACTACTCTTTCTCTTTCTAATGTGTTTTTGACTAACTTAAAAGCAGGTATTAATTACCAATTTATATCCAGAACCCATTTGGAGGGAGACCAAGACACACTCAACAGCGTATTACGCCAAACCCGCACGGTTTCTACTGTTCCGACCGTAGCTACGGCTACTGCCACTTACTGCGGGACAGACCCATTATCACTCATTTCTCGTGACAATGGGGTTGCTTTTTGGTACGATAGTCCTAATGCGGTCAAGCCCATTGCTGTTGGAAATTTTGCAAGCAATGCCATTCAATTGCCTGGAGGGACTTTTTATGTAGCTCTTAATGATTTTAGTGGTACTGTTGGCCCTACAACCAAATCGGCTTTTACGGGAGGAACTTATTCAGGAAATTTTGGCCCTTTACCTCTTATTCGTACTGAAGTACCGCTTATTTTAGAAAGTGCGCGGCTTTATACCTCTTCTCCTGGGCGGTTGACCTTTACGGTGTTGGACTTAGATGATAAGTTTATTTCCAGTACGAGCGTGGATGTTGTCGCAAGCCGAAATCCCAATGCTGCCAATGTGGGAGCACCCACAGGACAAGTAGCCGATGATCCAGATGACCAAGGTCGGGTATATCCACTCAATCTTTCTATTCCACAAGCAGGAAATTATAAAATTACCATTGAATACGAAAACGGGGCTACCATTTTTCGAAGCAATGCGGGAGTAACAGGTTTTCCTTTCAACATTCCAGGTGTAATTTCCTTGCGAGGTGCTCTTTTTACTCAAAACAATACAGTTGATACACTCACCAATGCGTATTATTACTTTTATGATCTTAAAGTAAAATCATTGGGCTGTCCCAGCAATCGAGTAGCGGTCGTAGCTCAAACAGCGACGAAAGCTACTCCGACTGTTTCTTTTGAGGGAAGCTCTACGATTTGCGAAGGTGCTTCCATCAACCTCAATGCACCTGCCAATCCGGGTGTGTACCAATGGTTTTTTAATAATCAGCCCATAAAAGGGGCTATCAGTTCGAGTTTTGTGGCGATGAATTCGGGCAACTATGCTGTCAGTACTTCCGTTAACAATTGTCTGCCCACTTTATCATCTCCCGTGGTCATTACTACGCGCAAACCCGAAAAGCCCATTATTACAGTTGATGGTATTACACTACGATCCAATGCAGTTTCGAGCAATCAATGGCTCATCAATGGATTGCCGATTCCGGGCGCGACAGGAGCTACTTTTACGGCTTTTCAGACGGGTAACTATTCGGTTAGAGCCAACGTGAGCGGTTGTGGCGAGGTGGTGTCGGACGAAACCAGAATTACGATTACAGCTTTAGAAGAAAGCCCAAGTCTTCAAGCAACACGTTCAAGAGTTTATCCTAATCCTGCCCAAAATTTTGTTGTTTGCGAATATGAATCAGCAGCGCCCTCGTCTCATAAAGTGACCGCTTTTCTTTATGATATTAATGGTCGTTTGTTAGGGCATCAGCCAATGGAAAAAATAGAAAAAACTTTTCGTACTCAATTTAATCTTACATCTCTACAAAGCGGTACGTTTTTTGCACTCATACAAGAGGAGGGTACATCCACGCGCATCGTTCACACGATTGTCAAGCCTTAGGTTGCGCCTTTGTACTTGAGAGGAATGGCTATTATTTTACCCCTAAATTTAATTTTTTTTGATTACCAACTGATAAACAGATTATTAATAGTCTGTTTGTCAGTTGCTTGTTTTTGTGTAAATGCCCAAACTGCTCATTCGTCATTGACTGATGTTAGGAAATCAAGAAGTGAGCTTGTTGATTATCTCCAAAAACGTTATACTAACAATCGTCAACAAGCTCTTCAGTTGGCTAAAAAGAACGGTTGGACTATCCGCAAAAAATATGCCAATGGCCGTATCTTGACTTTGCAAGGTGTAGATTCTTTGGGCTATCCTATTTATTATACCGATCACAACCTAGTGGCATCAACAGGGACGCATACCAATGGGTTATACAGCGGTGGCAGTTTGGGTATTGACTTAAAAGGCAATTTGCCCGAACTTGATGGACGACTTTGTATTTGGGATGGAGGAATGCCCCGGCTTTCACACGTAGAGTTTGGCGGGCGAATTCGACAAAAAGATATAAATACCACGCTGAGCGACCATGCCACGCATTTGTCTGGTACAATAGCTGCTGCAGGGGTTAATCCACAAGTGAAGGGAATGGCTTTTGGGGCGAAATTGGATGTGTGGGATTATACTGATGACTTGGTAGAGATGGCGCAAAATGCCTCAAAAATATTAGTATCAAATCACTCCTATGGCCCGGTAGTAGGTTGGGTTTTTAATCAAAGTCGCCCTGGCAATGACCCCAAACTCAAATGGGAATGGTGGGGTAATACCAGTATTAGTACCACAGAAGATTATCGTTTTGGCTTTTATGATGAAAAAGCCCAAGATTTAGACAAATTAGCTTTCAATAATCCTCATTATTTGATTGTTAAATCAGCTGATAACAAACACGCAGAAACGGGGCCTCCCATTGGAGTTCCTTACTTTTTGCGCAATACCGCCCAAACCAGTATTCTGGATCGTAACCGCAATGATGCCTATGATGTGATTCCTTCTG
>JBDHXS010000487.1:0-5482 GCA_039810845.1 Runella sp.
CGTCGCCATGTCAGCCATTACAGCACCTTCAGGATCTAAAATACGCAAAAATACTTCACGCTCTCCATCGCGAGAGATGGGATTGGCAGCTAAATCAAAATCTACTTTGAGTTTATCAATACGTTTTGCCCTGTATGCTCCACCGTCGCGTTCTTTTCCTTTAGATGAAACTGCGTTAACCGCAATTTTTTCAGCTTTTAATGCCGATGCAATCGTTACTTTTTCGGCTAATTCACGATTTTTGGCACTTAAACTACCTACCGAATCTTCAAAGCTACGTTGGGTGCGTTGTAAGGTTTCTTTTTCACCTTCTAAGCCCGTCACTTTGGTCGAAAGCTCTTGATTTTGAGCCGTCACTATCCCCAGTTCTTCTTTTAATTTCGTTATCTCTTGGTCTTTTTGAGCCAAAACTGCTTCATAATTAGCTATTTTTTGTTTGTACTTAGATACATCAACCGAAGCTGCACTCGAAGCACTTCTCAATGCGGCTTTATCTCGCTCAAGTTGTTGTTTTAATGTAATCAAAGAGTCCACTTGACCACCTAACTGTTGAATTTCGGCTATTTTGGCGTCCAATTGTGCCGAAATAGAATCGAGTTTCATTTTAGTTGCTACTACTTCCTCCGTTTTAGCTGCAATAACGGTTTCTTGTTCTTTGTTCTTTTCCCGTTCTTTGTAGAAAAAATAAATCAGCACTACGTTGAGGAGTGCTAAAATCGCCAGTGCCGCAAGGAGGAGACTTTTACGGTCTTTCTTTTGTCCTTCTTGATTGTAGTCCATAATGTTAATTAATTAGTGAGAGTAGTTATCGCCCAAGAAACGCCACTTGGAAAAATTTATTGTGAAAATTAAAAAATATTTCAATGCTTGAAAATTATCCACCTAATAGCGACGAGGAAGAAGAATTCTATGAGCATCACCGCATTGTGGCAGACAGAGGGCAAACCCTCATGCGTATAGATCACTACCTCAAACATCACCTTTCTAACGTAACACGTACAAAACTCCAAAGTGCCATAGAGGCCGAATCGGTCAAAGTTAATGATAAACCTGTAAAATCAAGTTATAAAATTAAACCTTTGGACGTGATTACAATCGCCTTGTCTCATCCACCAAGGGTTACTGAAATTATTGCAGAAGACCTCCCATTAGATATAATCTATGAAGATGAGGAAGTACTGGTACTCAACAAACCCGCTGGGATGGTTGTACATCCTGCTTACGGAAATTGGAGTGGCACGGTTGTCAACGCCTTGATGTATCATTTTCAAAATTTACCTACTGGACGAAATGGTGAAGCCAGACCAGGGCTAATTCATCGAATTGACAAAGACACCTCAGGGTTGCTTGTCATTGCCAAAACAGAGTTTTCGATGGCCCATATTGCACGCCAATTTTTTGAACATACTACTGAGCGTACTTATTATGCGCTTATTTGGGGAGAACCCAAAGATGCCGAGGGAACAATTGTAGGACATATTGGACGCAGTGCACGAGACCGCAAGGTCATGGCCGTTTATACAGATGGAAGTCAAGGAAAACATGCTGTAACACATTACAAGGTGCTAAAATCTTTCAAATACATCTCTTTGGTACAATGCAATCTCGAAACAGGTCGAACCCACCAAATCAGAGCACATTTCCAACACCTCGGTCATCCACTTTTTAGTGATTCGATATATGGAGGAGACAAAGTTTTGCGTGGAACTACCAGTGGAAGCTATCGTGCTTTTGTAGAAAACTGTTTCCAACTTATGCCAAGACAGGCTCTACACGCCAAATCGCTGGGGTTTCAGCATCCCCGCAGCAAGCAATGGATGCAATTTGATTCCGAATTACCAGAAGATTTTAAAGCAGTACTGGCCAAATGGGAAAAGTACGTAACTCCCAGTAGCGAGAATCCAGAAGCAAGAGGTAAGTAAAGAGTCTCCTGATGCTTCTATTTATGATTTTATCACACTGGTAAAAAGGTAGAGCCAAATTAACCGCGCCATCCTGAAATTGAATGGAAAAAGGACAAGTACTGTCAAAATGCTAATCACTAAGTTTTTAACATCCACGGCATTGGCGCCTAAAGCTAAACAAATGGCATAGACAATAGCCATTTCCAAAGTAGCAAGACCGTAGCTTACATACATAGCTCCCCAGTAAAACCCAGGCTCTTTGTTAAAAGTATGGTGGCAATGTGTACACGACTCCTGCATTACAGCAGGCTTGAAACTGAGCAAATTCTTCGTGTTAAATACTTGCCCTTTATAGCATTTGGGACATTTATTTTGGATTATGCGGATGAGTGACATAGTTTTATTTCTTACTTTTGGATACACAAAAATACGGCCATTGCTATTCAAAAATAAGTCATTTTTGTACTCAAAAATAGGACTATCCAGACATTTTATGAAAAATATCCCTATATACGGCATCGAAGAGTTTTCAGAAACCAACTTGTCAACAGCCTTTTACGCAAATCATTTACGAAACCATCTCGAAAGTCATCAGTTTATTAATTCACCACATAAGCACAGCACTTACATTGCCGTATTGTTTACAGAAGGAAATGGAACACATGAAATAGATTTTAATATTTATGAAGTACGCCCAGGAAGTATTTTCTTACTTACCCCTGGCCAAGTACATTGCTGGAATCTTTCGGCAGACATCAGTGGGTACGTTTTTTTTCATTCCGAGGCATTTTATAATACTTCCTATCTATCCAAAAAAATACAGCACTTTCCCTTTTTCTATCTACAAACCAACTACCCAGTCATTTATTTAAAAGAAGAAGATTTATTTCTTATTGGGTCTTTGTTTAGAACTATTTATGAAGAATATCGAACCGATTTGCTGCTCAAGTATCAGAAATTGACTTCACTGATTGATTTGGTTTACATTCAACTGTCAAGAAGCTATCAAGAAAACGACAAAGTGATTGACAAGCAACCTTATCACTATCTAAGAATAAAAAAGCTGGAGAAATTAATTGACGAAAGCTTTAGAACTAAAAAGCTTCCCAAAGACTACGCTGATTTGATGAATATGACAACGCGTCATCTAAATCGTATTTGCCAAGAAACCTTAAATCGCACAACGACCGATTTGATTCTAAAAAGAATCATAATCGAGGCAAAAAGAATGTTAATTCACAGCGATGTATCCGTAGCTGCTATAGCCGACTATTTGGGATATGAAGACTACTCCTACTTCATTCGCCTGTTCAAAAAGCAAGTAGGTGAATCTCCTAAGAAGTTTCAAAACCGCATGACAAAGGTTAGTGCCAGTAGGGGCTTTTGAAAGAAAAAGCCGTTGATAATTATATGAAAGTAGATAAAGTGCAATCTCCTGCCATTCAAAACCGTATATTTACAGCACCAAGGCATAACGTGTGGCCTATACCACAACGTGAAATTGACGTAAATCCTGCCCTAATTCAGCACACTGAATGGCTCTGATTTTTCTCATTAACAAAATATTTCATCAACAATCCAAGTCTTAAAAAATGAATTCACTCTTATACATGATTTTTTCAGGGTCTTTTTTTGAACGTACTGAGCCTAATAAATATTTGATATTGAAAATGTTAAAAAAGTCTATACTTCTATGCACATGGATAGTGCTTTTAGCCTTCATACCACAAGTTAAAGCTCAAAATAGTAAAGGTAAAATACCCCAAAAGCCCAATATCGTTTTTATCCTCGTGGACGACCTTGGCTTGAAGGATTTGAGCTGCACAGGAAGCAAATTTTACGAAACGCCCAACGTGGACCGAATAGCCAACGAAGGCACGGTCTTCACGCAAGGTTATGCGTGCAGTGCGGTGTGTAGCCCGTCGAGGGCAAGTATCATGACGGGGCAATTTACGGCACGACACGGCATCACCGACTGGATTGGTGCAAAGACAGGTATAGAATGGCGTACCGAAAAACGCTTCTCGAAGCTGTTGCCCGCCGAGTATGTCCACGAGCTGACCAAAGCCGATATAATCTTGCCTGAAGTGCTGAAAGCCAACGGCTACAAAACCTTTTTTGCGGGCAAATGGCATTTGGGCGAAAAAGGTAGCTACCCCGAAGACCATGGCTTCGACATCAACAAGGGTGGTTGGGAAGTAGGTAGCCCCAAAGGTGGTTATTTTTCACCTTGGGAAAATCCTTCGTTACCCAATGTCAAAGACGGTGAAAACCTTGAAATGAGACTCGCCAAAGAGACTTCGGCTTTTATCGAACAACAAAAAGACGCACCCTTCTTTGCCTTTCTGTCATTTTACGCGGTTCATGGGCCTATTCAAACTACCGAAGAAAAATGGAAAAAGTACCGCGATAAAGCCGAGAAAAATGGACTTGCCAAAAGCGGTTATGTGATGGAAAAAGATTTACCCATTCGGCAGGTGCAAGACAACCCCGTGTATGGTGGTTTGGTCGAAAGCATGGACGATGCCGTAGGTGAAGTGTTGAACACCTTGAAACGCTTGAATTTAGAGCAAAATACCATCGTCGTCTTTACGTCAGACAACGGTGGGGTTTCATCAGGCGATGCTTTTTCGACCTCCAACTTGCCTCTTCGAGGTGGCAAAGGCTATCAGTGGGAAGGTGGTATTAGAGAACCCTACTTTATTAAAATTCCGTGGTTGAAGAAACAG
The DNA here is from genome assembly GCA_039810845.1 of Runella sp. Classification (GTDB taxonomy): domain Bacteria; phylum Bacteroidota; class Bacteroidia; order Cytophagales; family Spirosomataceae; genus Runella. The sequence goes on from JBDHXS010000487.1 coordinate 4,634, forward strand.
GTCAAGCAAATTGATTATCCAGCCACTGGTGCTGATTTCTTCCCAACGATTTTGGATTTTACCCATATTCCACTCCTACCCAAGCAACACATTGACGGCGTGAGTCTAAAACCTTTGTTTGAAGGGAAACCCCTAAAAGACAGAGCATTATACTGGCATTATCCACATTATGGAAACCAAGGCGGACAGCCTAATTCTACCATTCGGCATAAAAACTGGAAATTGATTCACTATTGGGAAAATGGGTATTACGAGCTGTACGATTTGGACAAAGACCCCTACGAACAAACTGACTTAGCCGCAAAAAACGCAAAAGAAGCCCAAAAATTAGATACTAAACTACTCAATTGGCTAAAAAGTGTGAATGCCAAATACTCCAGCCCTGACCCTGAGTTTAACCTTGAATTGGCAAATAAAAAACACCAAAGTAACGTAGAAGTATTGATGCCCAGACTTGAAAAAGAAAGGCTCAATTTTCTGCGGGCAGACTATAAACCCAACGAAAATTGGTGGAAAAGTAAAACCACCAAAGACTAAGGCAGTGAATTACCATTCTTGAGTATCAAATTCAAATCAATAACAGGGAAACTTCTCCCAACTACCCCCAAACAAAGTAGTAATTTCTACCATAACAAAAACATTTGGGGATAGAAACAAAAATTAAAAAGATAATATCAAAAAAATATTGGATTTTATTTGGAAAAATGCTTAAATAAGTAGAAGTTCAATGCGTCTATTCAACGACTCAGTTTTCGTACATATCCTACCTTATTGGAAACGTAGATAAGTTCAATTTTCTTCCATCTAAACTTTTCTATATTATGAAAACTACATTGTACGCCCTTCTTT
>JBDHXS010000488.1:0-5480 GCA_039810845.1 Runella sp.
GTACACCATTACGATTAAAGCAGATAATGTAGATTACAAATACAACTATAAGCCTTATAACGACACTGATTTTATCAATGATGGATTTGTGACAAAAGGGTGGAAAACGGCATCTATCCCGTTGACGGAGTTTAAAAGTAGCACAGGCGGAACCATTGCCGATGTCTCAAAAATCATTGATTTACAAATCCTTTTCAATACACCCGATGAAGAAATCGCTACCTTCAATTGTAGTATTGATAACTTTAGGATTGTAGCCTCGAAGTAAAGTTAAGAGATCACTTCTAGGTGGTCGGCAATCGGCTTTCGGCAATCAGACTTTTTTGGGGCAATATTTTCGTTAAATACCCATAAAAAATCACTTTTCATTTTTTTGCCGATAGCTGACGACCGACAGCCAACAGCTAAAGAGTTAAAATAAGTGAGTTTCAAAATCCTTTCGATGTTTTTTGAAAGGATTTTTGTTACACAAAATATACTTGTTTATGATGATTAAAACTACAAAAATCATTCTTGGAGGAATTTTGCTGCTGGGATTGAACTATGCTTGTAAAAAACCAACCATTGACCTCAACGATACACAATCGAATACAGACGTAAAAGTGGAACCCGTTGCAGACCCCGAAACGGCCAAAACCATCGGCTTTTTCTTGGAAAAATGGCAACCCAAAACCTTCAAAGCACCCGAATACAGCGAGGGAGTAACGGCAGGACTAACACTTAACACCGTTACGATTGATGCTTCATCGGTCATTACCAAAATCCCCACCCAAAACTTCGGGCACAATGCCAATACATGGATGGGCAAGATGACGGATACACCGAGCTTTATTACAGATGTAAAAAACCTTAGCCCACAAATCATCCGTTGGCCTGCAGGTAGCGGCAGCAATAGCTATTTCTGGAACGCTGCGCCTACCCAAGCTCCCAACAATCCCAACCGAAGAAGACCTTCTGAACAATACATGAAACAATGGGGTGTCCCCGACCAATTGATGGACAAAGACGCCAAACTCAATGACATGGGGTATTGGTTTGGCAGTATCAACGAAAACTGGACGGCTTCGCTCGACGATTACTACGAAACCCTCAAACAAACCAACAGCAAAGGGAGTATTTGTGTCAACTACGGCTTTGCTCGCTATGGTACAAGCAAGAACCCCGTAGCAATGGCTGCCAAATTGGCTGCCGACTGGGTACGCTACGACAAAGGTCGTACTGAATATTGGGAAATCGGCAACGAAAACTACGCCGATTGGGAAAGTGGCTACCGCATAGACCGCAAGCAAAATCAAGACAATCAACCCGAATTCATCACGGGCGACTTATACGCCAAACATTTCAAGGTTTTTGCTGATTCGATGCGTAAAGCTGCGGCAGAAGTGGGCGCAAAAATCAAAATTGGGGCAGTGATTCATGAATCTCAGCCCGCTTCTTGGCAAGTACCCAGTACCCAAACGTGGAACGCGACCTTGATTCCTGAATTGCAAAATCAGGCAGATTTTTACATCGTACACAATTACATCACGCCTTACGGCGAAAACTCAACAGCATCGGTGGTACTCAACTCAGCCTTGACTTCCCCTAAAACCATGATAGACTTTGCGTCGTCAGACATTGTCAAGTACGGTGGCATACCCAAACCCATTGCCCTCACCGAATGGAATATGTGGGCCAGAGGCTCCAAGCAACAAATCTCCAATACAAGCGGTACGTTTGCGGTGATTGTACAGGGCGAAGCCATCAAAAACAAATACGGCATGGCTGTTCGGTGGGATTTGAGAAATGGGTGGGACGATGGCAACGACCACGGCCTTTTCAGCGATGGAGGTAGCTCCGACGACCCCCGCTGGAACGCTCGCCCTTCTTTTTATTACATGTATTTTTTTCAAAAAACCATCGGCGACCGCCTGATTCCCTCTACTGAAATCGGTACGGGCACTACCACGACTCCACCCATCAAATCATACGCCTCCTCGTATAGTTCGGGAGAAGTGGCAGTTGCATTGGCAAACACCTCAGGCAGTCCTCAAACTGTAGAATTGAAATTCAAAAACTTCAACCCTGGCAATCGTTTTTACTGGTACAGCCTCGAAGGAGCTAACGACAATGGCGATTTCTCCCGAAAAGTGATTGTGAATGGCTCACCCCCCAAAGGCGTAGCAGGTGGTCCCACCGATTACGCCATGCTAAAGGCATTTTCAGCCGAAACAAGAAAAGGCATCAAACTAACCGTACCCGCTTGGAGTGCCGTTTTTGTGATGATAGAGAAAAAATAATTTTTCCAAACACCCACCGCTATTTTGTGGGTGTTTGTTGTTAAATGCTATTACCTCACCTCCAACACCACAGGCCCCAACAAGCCCGAGATTTTGGGTTTTGGAGGCCCCCCAAATCGCATCCCCCCCGAGGCTTTGAGAAGTTTTTTGTCAGCTGGGAGTTTGGCATCACCTGCCATGCGGTTATCCCACTGATTGGTAACTCGGATTTCGAATTTGTTTTTACCCACCTTGGCCACGCTGGAAAGATTGACGCGGTAAGGCGCTTTCCATAACGTGTCAAGTACAACGCCATTGAGACGCACTTCGGCGATGTCTTTCACCTCTCCCAAATCCAACCACAACGAGCTATTGGGAGCTAGTTGCGCTTTTTTAAGGTCTATTTCTTTGGTATAGGTAGCTGTTCCACTAAAAAACTGGACACCTTCATCGGGGTGGTTCGTCCACGACGTCAGTTCGGGCAAGGTAACTTGGGCAGGTGCTCCCCAGTTTTCAGGGAAAGAAAGTGCCCAATTCCCCAAAATTCTTTGCGAATCTTTAACTTTTCTTTCCGAAACAGCCCTTTCGTTTTGTGAAGCATTTTTCTCAAATACAATAAAATACGACTCTTGCGGGTCAAAATGAAGTTTGACAGTGGTTAAGCCATTCTCTATTTTGTACGAAACGGCTTCGGCAACGCCCTTATCGGCACGCCACAGCTCGGGAACTTTACCCGTCACCCGAAACACTACCTCCATGTCTTCGGCTTGGTTGCGCATATTGAGCACGAAATAATAGTCTGCTTCACTCGTTTTGCGGTGCATCCACGACAAACGTGTATTGGTATGCGGCAGGGTATAATCAACGTCTTTTTTCACATTGAGTTGTCCCAAAATCCCTTGCAGCGGTGCATTCCAATACACCTTACCTTTTCCGTAAGGACTTTGGAAAATAAACTTCCCGTCGGCCATTCCCCAGAGTTCGGTGGCTTTTGTCGCTACTTCATTATCAACCGCAGGGTACCCCACCAAACTGGGCGATTTTTCGGGTTTGGGGCCTACAATGATGGCTCCTTTTTTGAGTAACTCTTCGATTTTGGTCAAAACCTGTGGCGTCATCGTGGTTCGTTCGGGCAATACCAATAGCTTGTAATGCATACCACTTGGCAGCACCAATTCCCCGTTTTCTACCTCAAAACGTTGCAAAATCTCGGTATTCACAAAATCGTAATCATACCCTGCGGGGGCTTCATTTCGTAGTTTTTCCCAGTAGGGCACGGCGGCAGGAATATCTTCGCCCAAATAATAGGCAATGTCGGCCACAAAACGCCCTTCTTGGAGTAGGTACTGAGTACGCGTGAGGTAATCTACAAACGGTTTGGCTTGCTCCGCCCACGTAATGTTGCGGTTGAAGTGCGTCCCTACCATCGTATTCCCAGGCTTGGTGTCCAACGGTTGGTGGGCTGAGGTATGAAAAATAACTTGATTGATGCCTTGTGTGAGCCAATAATCGCCGATAAACTTCAATGCCGCTGGCGCTTCGTAGCCGCCCCCCGTCCAAGCTTCGGCCGCAACTACTTTTTTTCCATAGATATGCCCCGCCGATGCCGCTTCGCGCACATCCGACTGGTGGGCATGAAGGCGGTCGCTGGCTCCCGCGTAGGGTTTTTGTAGTTCTAAATCCGCGGGTGACGTCCACTCTTTATCGGCTCCACTCCCTAAACCTTGCGTCATGCCAAATTCACCCATTGGTATATCCACCGAAGCTTTATTGCGTAGGGCATCTTCGATGATGGGCATCGAAATCCCCGCTACTTCGCCGTAGGTTTTAATGCCCTTTTGATGAGCGTATTCGGTAATGGCAGCGTAGTGATTATCAACCAATAATTCGGCAATTGTCAGTCGAAAATCCCACAAAAAACGGTCGCTCACTTCCGCACTTTCCACTACAAAACCAGCCAACACTGGCAAATACTTGGTGGGATCATAGCCTCGGCGTTTTTTAAACTCAGGCATCATGGTTTCCGTCCAGTTTTGAGCATCCGCCTCGTAGCTATCCACCAAAAAATACTTCATGCTTTTACCATACAGCGGCCCCATTGCTTCGGCAATCGGGTTCGACCATTGATTGAGATGCGACAACAAATGGGTTTTATTGAACTTGTCCACCTCATAACCAGTGGCTTCTGGCATGGCAGGGCCATTTTTGGCTCCCGTCTGCGACTGCCCAATGCGAAGAATCGTCCAACCGTTCGAAGACACAGGGGCTGTCCAATTTAGCGTTCCGTCAGGTTGCATAAAAGAAGTTATATCTATGATTTCATCGCCTTTAATGACTGTATTTTGGCCTGTATTGGGTGTTTTAAGGCTTTCAAAAGCAAACATTGGCGCAAAAGCTGCTTTGTCTTCCCAACGATGCACCCGCGCACCCGAATAAAAAATAGCTTCGGCAATGTCAAACGACTTAGGCGCGGTGGTTGGTCCCCCAAAGCCTCCCACATCGTCGGGGCCACCGACGGTTGTCATCGTTGCTCCTTTAACAAACACTACCCGAAAGTACTTGGCTGTGACCTCAGGAAACGAAAATGTACGCACTGGCAGCGCCCGAATGTCGTGCTGCGGCCCAGGCAAGGCCAATAGCGTTTTATAGTTTTTTCCATCTTCGCTAAACTGAACGTACCCTGCGCGCATCGTACGACTGGGAAACCTTGCTGGATCTCCCAATGCCAGCGAAAACGAGCGTGCAGTAAAGGGTTTTTCATACTCAAATTGTAAATAAACTGGTTCGTCTTGTTTGGGCGTTTCAAGGGTAATTTTTGACGTTAAATCATCATCCAAGAGGGCATCGGGTGTCACGTTTTCCCCTTTATGATTGGTGATTTTTGGCGTAGCCACCGTCAGTTCTGCCTCGGGCGTTTTGTAGGCCAATACGATTTGGTCTTGGTAAAAAGGTTCCGATTTGCTGTTGCTACCACCGAAGCTTGCTCCTTTGGGCAAATTCCGAAATGGCCCCGCAACCGTTGGTGGTAAAGGCAACGAACTGCTAAGTTTTTCACCTCCGCGAAGTTGGGTTCTACTCCATACTATTTTTTTCATGGCTTCCTGCGGCTTTACCCACGTTCCTCCTGTTTCGCTCCAGCCTGCGGCAGTTACCATGGTCATTTCCAAGCCCAAACGGTCGGCTTCTGCCGCGGTGTGTTTGATGAGTTCCAGCCATTCGGGT
>JBDHXS010000489.1:0-5477 GCA_039810845.1 Runella sp.
CTCTCGTGCTTATTTTTTTAAGATTGACACTACGATTAAGAGAATTCGGAATGTGCTACAAAAACGATTTAACGATGCGGGTTTCGATTTGACTGTTGACCAGTGGGTCTTAATTGACCATGTGGCTCGTAATCAAGGAATTAGTCAAAATACATTGGCCGAATTGACAACGAAAGATGCCCCTACCGTAACGCGTATCTTAGATTTATTGGTCAAAAAAGGCTTGGTAGAGCGCCGGATGTCGGAAGAAGACCGCAGAAAATTCAATATTTTTTTAATGCCCGAAGGAGAAAAGACCTTTGAGACAGTATTGCCCGTTGTAAAAGAAATTCGACGACAAGGCTGGGGGGAACTCAACGAGGAAGATTACGAGCACTTTGTCCGTATCATGGACTCTATTTATCAGAATTTTAGCAATTAGTTAAAGTTTACCAGTTAACTTTTAGGAGAGTCATATTATAAAAATTGGCTATGCACAGCCACAAAACCCCATAGCAAAAATTGGGGTTTTATTTATTTTCAACAATTCCCCCCTATATTTGAAGGCAAAATCGGGACCAAACACACCCCTCCATGTCAAAAAACTTAGTCATTGTAGAATCGCCGGCCAAAGCCAAAACCATCGAAGGATACCTCGGAACAGATTTTACGGTCAAGTCCAGTTTTGGACATGTCCGCGATCTTCCTGATAAAGATTTAGGAGTAGATGTCAATAACGGCTACCAACCTGCCTACGAAGTTTCGCCAGACAAAACCAAGATAATCAGCGAATTAAAGAAGCTGGCAAAGTCTTCTGATGAAGTCTGGCTCGCTACCGACGATGATCGCGAAGGAGAAGCTATTTCTTGGCATTTGAAAGAAGCCTTAGGATTATCGAACAATACCAAACGCATCGTATTTCGGGAAATTACCAAAGGAGCCCTGCAAAAAGCTATCCAAAATCCTCGTGCGATAGATATGGACTTGGTCAATGCTCAGCAGGCACGGCGCGTACTTGACCGATTGGTAGGGTATGAGCTTTCTCCTGTTTTATGGCGTAAAATCAAAATTGGGAATAATAGCGCTTTGTCAGCAGGACGCGTTCAATCAGTAGCTGTAAGGCTTATTGTAGAAAGAGAAAGAGATGTAGAAGCCCACGAATCAAAGTCTTCATTTAAAGTAACGGCACGGTTTGACCTTGATGGCGGAAAAGTCTTGGAAGCCGAACTTCCTAAAAACTTTGAAACGGATGCCCAAGCAAGGGCATTTTTGGAAAAATGCAAAGGAGCAACGTTTAAAATAAAAAACTTAGAGGTAAAACCTGCCAAAAAATCACCTGCGCCACCATTTACAACTTCTACTTTACAACAAGAAGCTTCACGAAAATTGAGTTTTTCGGTTTCTCAAACAATGACTGTTGCGCAAAAGCTCTATGAGGCAGGTAAAATTTCTTATATGCGTACCGACTCTACCAATTTGTCGGAAGAAGCATTGCAGAAAGCAAAAGACCAAATAACCACCGAGTATGGTGACAAATATCACCAACAGCGCGTTTATAAAACCAAATCAGAATCAGCACAAGAAGCCCACGAAGCCATTCGCCCGACAAATTTTGGTGAGCTGAAAGCCAGTAGCGACCGCAATGAGCAACGCCTGTATGAGCTTATCTGGAAACGTGCCATTGCCTCTCAAATGGCTGATGCTCAATTGGAACGAACCATCGCAACTGTTGGAATTTCAACTACACCAGAAGATTTAATTGCACAAGGGGAAGTCATCAAATTTGATGGTTTTTTGAAAGTTTATCTCGAATCAAAAGATGATGAAGAAGAGGATACCAAAGGGATGCTACCGCCGCTGAACATTGGCCAAATCCTGCTTTTGAATATTCTCAAAGCAACTGAAAAATTCTCACGCCCCAAACCCCGCTATACCGAAGCGAGTTTGGTAAAGCAGTTGGAAGAAATGGGCATTGGACGGCCCTCCACTTATGCCCCTACCCTTTCGACGATTATTAAGCGCGAGTATGTAGTAAAACAAGATAAAAAAGGCCAAGAGCGCGAGTTCAAAGAACTATCGCTCAGACATAACGAAATCAAAGAAACCCAAGGGAAAGAAACTTTTGGTGCCGAAAAAGCCAAACTATTCCCGACCAATACAGGTATGGTTGTCAATGACTTCTTGGTAGAATTGTTTCCTGACGTAGTGGATTTTTCTTTTACGGCCAATGTCGAAAAAGAATTTGATGAAATTGCTGAAGGTAAGCTATCATGGCAACACATGATTGATGGGTTTTACCAAGGTTTCCACCAAAAAATTGGGGAGGTAGAAGGCTCTAATGTGCTGAAAAAGAACACGGCAAGAGATTTAGGGCTTGACCCCAAATCAGGTAAGCCTGTTTCAGCACGAATAGGCAAGTTTGGCCCTTACGTACAAATTGGCGAAAATATTGAAGGAGAAGCCAAACCTCAATATGCTAATCTCAAAAAAGGACAGCTTGTAGAGACCATTACGCTAGAAGAGGCTCTCGAATTGTTTGCCTTGCCCCGCGAAGTAGGCTTTTTTGAAGACAAACCCATGATAATAGGCATTGGCAAATACGGCCCTTATGTCAAACATGATGATAAGTTTTATTCTCTCGACCGTAATGATGACCCTTATACAGTAGAAGCAGAGGCTTGCATCACAGCCATTAAACTCAAACGTGGCGATCTTGCCAATGAGGGAGAAGGATTAGGCGAATTTGAAGGGAAACCGCTCACAACGGGTATGGGAAAATATGGCCCCTTTGTCAAACACGATGATAAATACTACTCTTTGCCAAAGGGAACAAGCCTACAACGCCTCACCCGCGAAGAAGCGCTTGAAATTATTCAGAAAAAACGGGAGATTGAAAACAACAAGGTAATTCGGGAATTTGCTGAAAATACAACCGTAAAAGTACTCAGAGGACCTTATGGTCCCTACATCGCCGTTGGAAAACGTAATATCAAAATCCCCAAAGATACAGATCCAGCTTCGCTTACGTTAGAAGATTGTATGAAGCTGGCAGGAAGTTAAATAAGGCGGAGATAGAAGTTAGAAGCGATGAGGCTGCCCGTGCAGTAGTAAAGTGTATTTTTTTGCTTTAAAGTTTTACTACCATACGGGCAGGACATCACTCTCGACCGTGTGAACAGTGTCATTCTCACTCCTAACTACTCACTTCTCAAATCTATTTCTTATGGATCAGCGCATTATTAACCTTTTTGACGAATATACCCACAAGCCGCTCAAACGAGAAGATTTTTTGCAGCGGTTAGCTAAATTGACCGGTAGTAGTACTGCCGCTATGGCCGTACTTCCTTTGTTAGAAATCAACTACGCCAATGCTTCTACTGTCAAGCCCAACGACGAGCGGCTTACTATCGAAAACATTACATATACAGGTGAAGAAACCCAAATGAAAGGCTACTTGGTGCGTCCTGCGGCAGCAGGAAAATACCCCGCAGTAGTGATTATTCACGAAAATAGAGGAATCAACCCCCACATCGAAGACGTAACTCGGCGGGTGGCATTGGCAGGTTTTATTGCTTTAGCACCCGATGCACTCTCCCCTTTTGGCGGCACACCCACGGGAGAAGATGAAAAAATACGTACCTATTTTGGACAACTTGATGCCAAGAAAAATCTTAGCAACTTTGTAAAAGCCTTCGATTACCTCAAATCACGCCCTGATTGTACAGGTAAAACAGGGTGCGTGGGCTTCTGCTGGGGAGGAGCGATGGCCAACCAACTGGCTGTCAATGTTCCTACTCTAAACGCTGCAGTAGCTTACTACGGCCGCCAAGCTGATGCGGCAGATGCTCCTAAAATCAAAGCTGCTTTGATGCTTCACTATGGAGGGCTCGACGAGCGTATCAATGCGGGTATCCCTGCTTACGAGGAAGCACTTAAAAAAGCAGGAGTCAACTATGAACTTTTTGTTTATGAGGGCGCTCAACATGCTTTCAACAACGACACAGCTCCCACACGTTATAACGAAGCAGTAGCCAAGTTGGCTTGGGAACGTACCATCGGTTTGTTTAACAAAAAGCTAAAGTAAAGAGTTAAGCCAATTCTTTTAAGGCTTTCACCAAAGCATCCAAATCATCGGTTGTGGTAAATAAATGTGGAGTCACACGTACGCCGTGGACATTGGCGTAATCTATGGCGACAGTCCAGATTTTGTATTTATCCATGAGGGTTTTGGCAAGGTCGGCGGGGCTGAGTTTGGAAACTCCCACATTGGCGATGGCACCGTGGCGTTTGGGGTCAGCGGGAGTATTGACCACAATACCTGGGTGGTTTCTTACTTGCGAGGTCCAGTAGCTTTGTAAATACCGTAAACGAGCTTCTTTGCGTTGAATACCTATTTTTTGGTGGAATTTGATGGCATCGGCCAAAGCCAAGTCGGTATGGACGGGGTGCGTACCCGTATGGTTCAACTTGCGAATATCGTCATCGGCATAGCCTGTTTCACCCAAAAGTGGCCAAATTGGCTTGATTTTATCTTTTTTGACATACAACAAGCCCGCTCCCAATGGGCAACCGAGCCATTTGTGGAGGCTGCTGCCGTAATAATCGCAATGCAAATCGGGAATCTTGAAATCAAAATGCCCGACAGCGTGGGCACCGTCCACGAGTACTTCCACACCACGGGCGTGGGCCATGTCGGCGATTTTCTGAACGGGCAAAATTTGCCCCGTAATATTAATGATGTGGCATACCATCAATAGACGCGTTTTGGGCGTGATGGCTTGCGCGTAGAGTTCTACAATCTCTTCGTCGGAAGTGGGGTGATTGGGTACGGAAATGATTTTATTGACAATACCATAGCGGCGGGCTTGCTGCTTAAACATATCGAGCATGGCGCCATAGTCTTGTTGTGCCATCACTACTTCGTCTCCTGCTTTCCAGTCTATTCCCGAAATAATAGTGTCCAACGATTCGGTCGTATTGCGGGTAATGATTACTTCCTCGTGCGATGCCCCTACCAACTCCGCCAACTGTTTCCGAACAGCCAGTTTATCGTCAAATTGGCGTGTTCGCATATAGCGGGAGGAGATGGCGTTGATGTCTCTAACGTGTTGAATATAAGCTTCTAATACTTCATTGGAGGCCAGTACATAGTAGCCGTTTTCGAGGTGGATAAACTCTTTAGTCACCGTAAATCCTTTCCCAATTTCTTTCCAAAACCCCTCATTCTGCGCTATTTGCTCAGACGTTTGGAAATTAACAGAAGAAATTAATGTCTCAATATCCAAATGAGATAAAGTAACTAACCCAGTCATGGATTGGAGAAATTGGCGTTTGTTGAGCAGCATAAAAAGACAATGAATTGATTGATGATCTAGTATTCGCATTTTTAAGATCATCTTTCGGCACGACATATATAGCTAATGCTGGTGAAAAACATGGCAAAAACAAACTTCGTAAACTTTTTCCAACAAACCAGTTCCCAGTTCTTTATGAACCTT
>JBDHXS010000490.1:0-5475 GCA_039810845.1 Runella sp.
CGGAGGGTAGGCACTTTGAATTTATTTTTGTCTGCCTCGTTTTCGGTAATGCGGTAACGACCCAAATCGCCTGTGTACTCGGGCAACAAGCCATTGCTACGGAAACTATGGTCGGTAAAAAGTGCACCGCTGTGGCATTTGGCGCAGCCTTTGTCTTTAAACAGTTGCAAACCAGCCGTTTCGTCGGTGGTAAGTTGGGCTTTCCCTGCCAAAAACTGGTCGTATTTTGAATTGGCCGATACCAACGTAAGCATAAACTGCGACAGGGCTTTCAAAAAACGTTCGGTGGTGATGTCTTCTGAGCCATAGGCTTTTTTGAAAAGCGATGGATACTCTTTCGAGGCCCTAAGTTTTGTGAGTACATTTCCCATTTTTTCGTCCATTTCCAGTGGATTTTCAATGGGCGCAATCGAAAATAGATCAAGGTCAAACACGCCTCCATCCCAAAAAAAGGAATTTTGCCAGGCCAAATTGGCCATTTGAGGGGCATTGCGTGTCCCTTCTTGGTTGTCTATGCCGTGGCTAAACCCGTGTCCGTGGTGCGTGAAAGCGTGGCTTTGGTTGTGACATTCACCACAGGCAATCGTTCCGTCGCGGGAGAGGATACCATCGTAAAAAAGCTTTTTGCCCAGTGCAACACCATCGCTCGTTATTGGGTTTTTAGAGAGGTCGTAAGTAGGCTGAGGAAAACCCGCAGGAACGGCAAAAAGGGTTTCTGGACTTGCATCCCGCCCCAAAATGGAGCAGGATACAAGCCACACCATGAAACTCACAAACAAAGCGGCAGTCCGCCAATGGGTCGCTTTCATGGGTTACATTTTGTCGTTGTGGACGTGTTCGACTTTAAACATTTTTGCGTAACCATCCGCAATAGGCTTTGATGCTGCTGGGTTCATTACCACACTGGTTTTGGCAATACTCACCCCTTGGCTGAATGTTTGCAACACGTCAGTAATCACGTGAACGGTGGGGGCAATGTTTTTACGAACTTGGGCTGCATCTGTCCCGAAAGAAGCCGTTACGGTACGGAGGTTATTGGCCGTAACCGACGTACGCCCACCAAATCCACCAATGTGGAACTGATATTTTTTGGTAGCAGTAGTCGCAACCGAAGAGATGCCTTCCATCTTAAAGAAAATATAACCCGAGTTCCACGACCAGTACATGTTATCGGTACCGTATGAGGCCGGGTCAAGCACACCCGTACGTTGTGCTACGTCAGAGATACTTTTGAGGCTGTCAACCCCAATCATATAGCTCATCGAAACGTAGTCAGCGGCAGGTACGTCAGGCAGGCTGATGGTCAATGTTTTGGTATCAGCTTGACGAATTAAGAAGAACTTGTCTGGGAATTTGACTTCGGTACCGTCGGCTTTTTTGAGTGCGATATTGCTCACAAAATAGTTGAGTGTAGTGATTGTAAAGTCTTCATTAGAGGCATTTTTGTAGGATTTGGTTTCCAAAACCAATTTTTCGTTTCCAACGTAATTATCAAACTCAACGTTGAGCGTATTTTTGTCGTTGGGGCCAATTTCTTCTTCTTTGTTACAAGAAACCAAGGCAAATGAGATAGCTAAAGCGGTTAGTGCGGAAAATAAGAAAGACTTTTTCATTGGGAATAATTGTTTGTATTGATAATGCAAATAGAAATACAACGGCACTACTGAAAAAAGAAAATCAACCAACTCGGCCAAATTTTCAATCAGTTGCCAGTAATGACCCTACAAGTCATCGAAAAAGAAGCATTACAAAACAAACGCGGGAGGTCGCAGAAGCGAATCGGTGAAATCGGTGGTAGGTTTAGGCAGATAGTCTATATGATGTGAATGCGCTGTATAGGCTAAATGCGCAGGGAAAATTGAAAAAATAAGCTCATCAAATACCTCTTGAGTGATTTTTTTGAAGGTATCTTGTTGTTTTTGGGCTTCTTCACGGGCGTGGTCTTCGGCTACTTTTTGGAGTTGTTTGGCCAAATAACACTTCCCATCGCAGTGGAGTTGTGGTTTGAAGCGATTTTCGCAGAGGTTTTTGATAATGAACTCTTTACGCAGCTCAAAATCCAAATACACAAACGGCACCAGCAACATTTTGATGCTGATTAAGATGAATAATAAAAGTGCTATGGATATTCGGAATTTCATTTACAAAATCATTGTAGCGAAAGTAACCCAAAGAACAGTTAAAAAAACTGACTTTACTTAGTTTTTGCCGAAATTATATCATCTACAATCAAGTTACTTGTGTGCATTATCACCGTTTTTCCATCCTCTTTTTGATGTTCGTAGGCTATTAAAAAGCCTTTGGAGGTAGCCATAAGTACAGGATAGGTGGCATTTTCAAAATTAGGGGTCAGATAACTGATAGTTCCTTTTCCTTGCTTATCAAAAACACATAAGCCGATTTTAGAAAAATACTTCTCATCTTTTTCCATAGACTCATCCCATACCATTACCAATTTTTCTTTGACACTAACGATTTGTGGATGTTTTGCATAAACGGTCAAATGGCTAAAAAACAACTCTTCTTGCCCTATTTTTGCGACTCTTAAGCCTGCGTTGTGATTGGCAGATGTCCCACTAAACCATGACACAAACAAGTCTTTTCCTACTTGCACCATGCTGGGACCTGTGTGGGGGCAGGCATTGATTTTCCACAAGTCTTTGTAAACTGTTTTGGGAGTCGAGAAAGTACGCCCTCCATCGGTAGAAACAGCATGACTCATGTCCCTTGTTCCATCAGCACCTAGGTCGCGGTAGGTAAGATGTATCTGCCCCGAATTATCAACAAATACGACCGTACGGCAGCATTGGCAAGCATTTGAGTCAACAATTACCTCATTTGAAAAACCAGCATTTGCAAGGGTTTGGACAAATTTTACACTTCGCCCCTCGTAGTTGCCTACTTTTTCGTCTAACCACACAAAACCTAATTCTCCGTTGGGCAAGCGTGTAACATCACTGAACGAATGACCTTTACCTGGGGTTGTGTCGCGGTGAATTGCCCTGGGTTCTGACCATGTTTGGCCGCTATTAGAAGAAGTGACATACATCAAATCAGAAGCCCTGGGGGCCTCTTTGGTAGGTTTTTTGATTTCAAAAGTGGCATAAATTGTTCCATCACTCTTAAAGGCTACTTTGGGCATTCCCTCGGCATGGGCGGAGAAATTGGGCGGGATATTAACCTGAATTTTAGGGTTAAAACTCTGCCCTTCGTCATTCGAGGTGGCAAAGAAAAAATAGCTTTTGTCTCCCTCTTTCTCTACCCAGCTTAGTACTGGATTATTGCGATGGTCTGTCGTAAAACGAGGCGTTGTTCCAATGAGTTTTTGATCAGAAATCGGCTTTATTTGTGATGTATTTTTATACCCAAAAGCCGATGATCCGAAAAGAGCGAGTATTGCAATAAAAATAGTTTTCACTTTTAATGTCGTTATGAATGAACAAAATCGGGAGAGCGAAACATAAAATCGTTACGAGCCGTTGATTTTCTTGTTCCGCGCTCCTTTTTATTTATTTTCCTGTAAAATTGTACTGAACCCCTACCGTAAAAGTACGCGGCGCGGCTGGGGTAAATGTAGTACGGTCGGTGGCAGCGTTGCCTCGCGTGGCATTGGTGGCATAAAGTGCATCGGTTAGATTCAGGATGTTTGTGAATATCTCGATGCCTTTCCATTGATACCCTGCGCGGAAATTGACCAAATCATAACCATCATACACGACAGTATTGATTTGATTTTGATACCATTTGCTTAGATGCTGCCACTCCAAAGAAGTACGGAAGTTTTTGAACCATTTGGGGTAATAGCTAATTTCTCCATTTACTATCCAACGCGGTGCCGAAGGCATGTCTTTGTCATTGACATCTTTGAGCGCATCTGAAGCCCGTTGGCTCAAAATAAACTCCACAAAACGATGAACTGCATGAGTACCCCCAAAACGCACAAACAATTCTTTGGAAGGTTTATAGGTGATACCAAATTCTAAGCCCTTGTGTAAGGTTTTGCCTGCTGCTTGGTAGTCGGTTGAGTTGTCAGGTTGGCGAATATTGAGTAGTTCGTTGGTGCCATTCATTTGATAATAGGTGGCATCAAGGTAGATTTTGTTTTTCAATAACGACATCCACCCGCCAATCTCTGCATTGGTAAATGTAGCAGGTACTAAGTTGTAATAAAACAAGTCGCCATTAGTGGCAGGAATGGGGCGTTTGCGGAAAATAGCCGTCAGCCCAGAAGGTGCAAATCCTCTCGAATAGTTGGCATAAATACCTTTGCCATTTCCCAAGTCATACGTTAAACCAAGCTTGGGAGTAGTTTGAGTATATGATTTTGAGCCTCCAACGGCTATGCCCGTAGTCTTGTCAAGGTCGAGGTTATTGACAAAATCGAATGCCATGTTATCATACCGAACTCCTGCCGAGAGGCGTAGTTTGGGCAGTGGCTCAAAATCATATTGCAGATAAAAAGCGGTGTTGTGAATATCAGCGTTATAATTGGCAATTTGGATATCTGGGCGTTCTTTGATGATGGTGTATTTCTCTACCGATTTTTTATCGGCACGAAGCTGCGCCGCTAAGTCAATTTGATACGACCAATAGTTATTGGGTGAAAAATCCATCGTTGTTCCTGCTATTAGTTTTGAATTCAAAAACTTGAAGCGTTGGCTATGCTGGGCAATCACACCCAAACTTTTGAACTCATTTGAATTTATTTCTCCCCGTGCCGTAGCCGAGCCTGTTGTCCAACGAATACCGTAACTTGGGTTTTGCCCGTGTTTATTGTCACGAGCAAAAACCGTGATAAACGACTGAGAACCGTTGTTCCAGTCTTTCTCCAAAGTCAGGCGAGTACGCAAAGAGTACGATTTGCGATAAGTGAAATCGGTAGTACTGATGTATTGGCGGCTATAAAAAGCTACGCTATCTACGCTTCCGCTGGTCTGAGAGTTGTATTGGGCAAACGAAAGCGTGTAAATCAAGCGCGTTTTGGGTGAGAAATGATACTCCAAACGAGCATACTGTGCATTTTTGGTGTAATCAGAACTGGTCATCCAAGCATCTTTTTGTTCGGCAACCAATCCCCCTATGTAAACCCCAAATTTCTCCAACGTAGCCCCTGCCCCGTATTGTACACGGCGATACCCCCACTGGTCGCCTTGGATACCGATGCGCGCCGTAGGCACGGCCGTGGGGCGTTGGGAGATAAAATTTATAGCTCCCCCTACAGCTTCTGGGCCGTATATGGATGATACAGGGCCTTTTACAACTTCAATAGAACTAACCGTAAACTGATTCATTTCCAACAATGAGTTGTGGTTAAATACGCCCATTGGCCGAATCGGTACACCATCTTCCAAATACAAATAATAGGCATTGGTGGTCATGGGTTGGCGGATTGACATTGAATGTTGTTCGTTATTGAGATTCACCATCATTACGCCAGGAGTTTTATTGATGACCTCATAGATAGAACTTGCTTTT
>JBDHXS010000491.1:0-5410 GCA_039810845.1 Runella sp.
GCTTTTGCTTTTTCGTATTTCCGTTCGAGTGCTATTGGGGTATTCTCTTGAAACTCGCACAAAATAGCTGAGACAGTGGGAGATAACGTCTTTAAAAACGGAGGAACACCTGGCATATTTTCGACGGAGCGAAGCGAAGCCCTATCCATAAACTCCAAGGCTTCTGCCCCTGTCTCTTTTAAAGCGGGGATGGTATTGCAGGCCGCTTCTGGACTATCGAAATAGAGCATGGCCGTCATTTTATAGGGCAAATCAGGAACGGTATTGAGTACGGCTTCCGCAATAAATGCCAACGTACCCTCGCCGCCAATTATGAGATGCGCCAAGATGTCCAGTGGATGCTCAAAATCCACAAAGGCATTCATGCAATAGCCTACGGTATTTTTTTGGCGATATTTTTTGCGAATTTTCTCTACCAAAGCGGTATTTGCCAGCACCTCTTTTTGTAGCATTTTGAGTCCAGCGGCAATATCAGTAGCTTCGGTTTCAAATCTGGCGTAATCTTCTGGTTTTTCGGTGCTGAAAACTTGCCCTGTGGGTAAAACAAAGGTTAAATATTTGAGGGTATGATACGAGTTCTGAACCACGCCGCAGCACATCCCGCTCGAATTGTTGGACAAAATACCTCCCATCATGCAGGCATTGATAGAGGCAGGGTCTGGTCCCATTTTGCGCCCATATTTTTTCAAAGCTACATTGACATTTGCTCCAATCACCGAAGGTTGCACGCGCACCGTAGCCCCGTTATTTTCGGGAGTTACTTTTCGCCAATAATTACTCAAATCTACCAAAACACCATCAGTAATGCCTTGTCCTGATAAGCTGGTACCACCTGCCCGAAACGTAATGTGAATATTGTGCTCATGCGAAAATGCAAATATCTTTTGGATTTCTTCGATGGTATTGGGCTGAATCACCGCCTGTGGCACCAAATAAAAATGACTCGCATCGCTGGCATAAGCATAGCGGTCTATGAGGCGGGTTTTGATTCGTTCCTTGGGTAAAAGGCGGTGTAAAGAATCCAGCATGGAGAAATTTTGAATAATAAATGTAAAAAGCCACTAACTTCCCAAATTTACCATTTAATTATTCATTGTTCAGCTACTGCACTTTTAGGAAGGGTCTGATGGTACATCTGACCTGAAAATACTAACGAGTCAGACCTACGGTCAGACCAATGTAATCGTAGTCTCTTGACTACCTGTTGGAAGATACTACTTAGTAAGGATTCCGATAGGTGCTCAGTCTTCCTGAATCAGTTTTGGGAAGTGGTTCGGTGCGGGTTTCTTTGGGGCCAAGGTTTCGGAAAGAATTAAAGCTGCGTGTAAACAAATAACTGGCTCCGTAAGAGACTGCATTGGGTGTACCCGTGGTAGTGGAGTTGAACTGATTTTGGATGTTTCGATTATACATCCGAAGCCGTTGGCTACCATCGTCGGTAAGCCAATATTCTAATGTCCAGTCCAGCAGAAGGCTAGTAGCGTCGTATTGATTTTGGCCGTATGATAAGCGCCCATCGCGGGTAATACGGAAACGGTCATTTAAGAACCGATACGAAAAGCGTAGCTGAAGATTATTAAGTGCATTGCTATAAGGGTCACTAAAGTTGAAATTTAGGCCAGAAACGCCCAATTCTAAGTTTTCATTCAGCGATGAACCCCATTTATTAAGTTGGCTTGTTACCATTTCTCCAATGCTGTTTCCGAGTCCAGTGGCCGATTGTGCTAAAATGTTGTTTTGGTCAGAAAGCAATTGCCCAAATAGCAACATACTGCTCACTTGTTGCGATAAGTATTGCTCATCGCGTTTGAGGCGTTCTTCTACTGCTGTAATTGCGTAAGATTTGTCAGAAGGATATTCTTTGAATTTCAACCCATAAGAAATCTGCGGCAACAGCATTTTGTCGCTCAGAGAAATCGTGACTTCCACGGGATAGCGCCGCGATGTTAATCCGTCGTTGGTTTGGTTAGAAGTTGTAGTGCTTGTACTTAATAAAGGTGATAACGAGGCGTTGGAAACATAGCTGGCTTTTACATCAAGTGTGGCACCATAAGGATCGCCCGTCCATGAAATACGACTTCCTTTCTGAATCTGAAATTTCTTATTGATAACGTTTTGGAGAGTAAACAGATAATCACCATTCTGAATCTCGTACGAACCCGCCATATCGAATACATCGCGGGTATCAATTTTGAGATTGATTAAACCTTTCCCATAAGCTTTGATAGCATCGCCCGTCTGACGGTCAAACTGGATTTCGCAGTAGGCGTCAGGCGTCATATTTAGCCTAAAATCCATCTTGATATTGCTCTCTTGGGCAGGAATAATTTTTTCATTTTTAGCTACTTGGAGAGTAGTGTCAATCACAGGCGACACAAACTGAACAAAATCTTCGGAGGCTACTTCAGCCGCACCATCCAATGGGATATAAATCTTTGTGCCACGATTGCTCGTCAAATCAGCGTTGATATTGAGGTTATTGATAGGGCCAAAAACCTCCATTTTCCCCGTCGCATAAGCATTGCCATAGAATAATTCATTGTCGCGAATGGTAGTATTGAGGATTTTGAAATTGCGCATATCAGCATCAAAGCCTAATGAAAACTTATTGAAACCATCGTGATAAACACCTCCTCGAAGTGTGGCTGAGTTGCCTTCGGGGTCAGTCAAACGTAAATTTTTAACACGAATGTCGCTTTCGCCAAAATAGATTTTGTCTTCAAAGGCAAATACTGCTTTTAAATAATCAAAAGTAAGTCGCCCGCGTTTGACGTCCACTGTCCCGTCCAAGATAGGGGAAAACGGTGAACCTTTTATAGAAACAGTTCCCAAGGCTCGACCACTTAAATTAGACACTAAGCCCCGTGCAAACGGCTCAATTAAATTTAGATCAGTTTCACTAAAATTAGCCGTTAAGTCCAACTCGTTATTGATTAAATCGGGAGTATAAGTTCCAGTAACGGAAAGCTCTCGTTTTTCGTTTTTGTCTAAGTGGACATCTACATGCAAGTGTTTATCTATAGGATCCCATTCGCCATCTCCGATGAGGTTACCCATCAAAAAGTTGTTATAAGTCAATTTTTGGACATTTACTTTCGTATCCAGAATCAAGGTACGGTACAAATCGCGTAGCGTAACACTTCCGTTGGCTGTTCCTGCCAAGTTGGTATTTAAAACAGGATTGAGGGTAGCCAACTCAAAATTATGGGTCTCAAAAGATAAAGTCCGTAGAGAGTCAGTAGAAATCTCACCGTTAAGCGACAGAAGCTGATCTTTATCTTTGGTTCTTAGATTTACGTTGCTCAGTGTCACCTCTGACCCCATGATGGTAATGAGGTTGTTGGCATCCAAATTCCAGTCATCGTTTAGCAAGCGTAATTTCGACTTTTTGAATTGTAGGTATAGATAGTCGCCTGCAAACCGAAGCTCGCCGTTGAGTGTGGCGCGGTTGGGTGTTTTACGTTGACGGAGGTTGCTTCTAAAGTTAATATGGTCTTTCTCCCAAGCGGCCTCAATCGCCAGTTTTTCGGTAGGAGCAATACCTACCAACTGCTGTTGTTCCGAGTTAATGATGGCGGAGGCCAGCACTTCGGGATTGTTGGTGAATTTAGAAGTATTGAGGTCTAATTCGGAATTGTAAAAAGTATTATTTCCAATTTTTAGCGTGTCAAATTGACCTGTCAACGAAAAGATAGAGGTATTATCAATGGTAAATACTCCTTCTGCTTTTGAGCCATTTGAAACATAGCCTGCGGGGTACAGAAAAGCCAGAAAACGATCCATTTTTTTGAACCGAAGTCGATAGTCCACGCTGTATCGTTCGCCTATGGGTTTTTTAAGCTGTTTGTTTTCGTAATAGTCAGCACGGGTGTTTTCATCTCCAAAAAAGTACATTTGGTACTCATCAAAGAGTTGGGCCAAATCCATCACTGCTTTGGTAGGCTCAAACCTGCCTTCAGCTTGAAAATTAAAAAATTCGGATGAGATAAAAAGCCGTCGTAGCCCTTCTGATAGTCGTGAGTCTATCAAAAGCGTGTCAACGACCAAATTTCGCTTTTTGAGCGTGGCATAGCTATTCAAAAACTTAGCCCTTCCTACAAGCTCATCCATCGAATTCCCCTCTAAATTGACGTCTAAATCCGTGTGAATCAGTAGCGAATCTTTGGTAAAATTGAGAGCGTGCAAGTTAGCCCGTTCTACTTTGCCACGTGCATGATACGAATATTTATCTCCCGAAAAATCAAAAGCTCCATCCACATTGGCCAACAGATTAGAGTCGCGAACACTGACCAGCCCTTCAAAGAATTTATTTTGAAGATTTCCTCTCAAATATACGTTCTTATAATCATAGCCATTGTAGCTAAAACGCGGCAGTCGGCTATCCAAATCAAGCGAGGCATTTTTAACCGAAAATCCTTTCCCTTTGATTTTCCCATTTAGATCTATTTGGGAAAAATCATCATCATCAAGTAGTTTCCCCAACTCAAAATTTTGAGTTTTAATGTCTGCTATGTAGGTGGGAACTTTAGCAGCAAGGTTCATTTCCAGCTCTTTGACGTTGACTTGCCCCAAAGCCGTTTGAAAATTTCCGTTTAATTTGAATCGGTCAATGGTTCCGTTGTATTTGCCCGAGAAATCCACTACTCCAAATTTTTGTACGAGGTCATTAAACGATTTTTCAGGATAATATTGATACAAATCAGCGGCATCCACACGGGTATTGTTAAAATCAAAATTCATGACCGATGTATTGAATTGAGTCACGCCTTTAAAAGCCAAATCCCCCCGCAAACGACTGTTTTTGCCAAACTGTAAATCTGTTTTTGTGAGTTTGAAATTGTTGACTGTCCCTTCAAAATCACCATGAATCCGCCACGTTTCATCAAGCGTAAAGAGATAATCAGCAAACCACCCCAAATCTTCTGATCGCACCCGTGAGCTATCAATGTGCGCACGCATTAGCACCTTTTCATTGAAATCGCCAAAGGCCGCAGGCGTATCATAATTGAACGAAATGTAGTTGCCAATCACCGAATTGCCAATGCGGGTATATAGATCTGCCAGCTCAATTTTGGTACGACAATACAGCAGGCGAGTGTCCAGTTCTTTGACTGTGAGCTTTGTCTGCTTGTCAAATGTCCGAAGGTTTTGTACTTTGAGAGCAATGGTATCGCCCAGTACCATGAAGTTTTTAGCCTCTCCGTTGATGTCTTTGAGCGTAAAATGGTTGTAATCAAATGCCTTGCCCGTCATGCGTTTTTCGCGCGGGTCGTCCCAGCGGAAAGAACCATCAATCAAATGAACTTTCCTGATGTAAAACGGCACATTTTGGTCTTTTACGCCAGGGGAATTGGGGTTGGCGGTTAGTTCTTCGATACGAGCAATAAAATCATCTAAGTTTAAATCCCCC
>JBDHXS010000492.1:0-5410 GCA_039810845.1 Runella sp.
ATATGATTATATGTTATAATTGTTATATAATCGCCGTTAGATAAATATTTTGAAAAAAAATAGGAAAAAATTTTGTAGCCCAAAAATCTTTGTTTACAATTGTAAACAAATTGCTTCGTGTGCAGCGTATGAACGCTCAAAGAAGGCTTAGAAAAATATTACGATTTTTTTTCGTATAAATTTTTAGTGACGCTAAGTCTTTATTATTCAATGTAACCCGTTAAGGGCAAATTCGTTAACAATTTCTTAATGTTACTCGACGATTAGATTTTTCAAATTTCTTGTGTATAACTGACCTAACATGAATTATGGTCAGATGCAAAAGGTTTGTATTTTCGCAGAACCAAGTTAAAAATTTAATTACTTTGAGGGAACCATGTGTTCTCTTGTAAAATTGTTTTGTGCATTATTCTCAATAAGATAGACGATAACCCCATAAAAAACACAGTTGCCCTATGTATGTTATTAAGCGTGATGGCCGCCGCGAGTCGGTCAAGTTCGATAAAATCACCTCTCGAATTGAAAAGTTGTGTTATGGTTTGGAAGCCGCCTATGTCCAACCCATAGAAGTAGCAAAGAAAGTAGTGGCGGGCATCTATGATGGTGTTACTACAGCAGAGTTAGATGTACTGGCTGCCGAAACTGCTGCTTCTATGACTACTAAGCACCCTGATTATGCAATATTGGCTGCACGGATTGCTATTTCTAACCTGCATAAAAATACGCTAAAGTCGTTTTCGGCAACGATGAAGCAACTTTATACTTATATTGATCCCAAAACAGGTGAAAATGCATCTTTGATTTCCAAAGAAGCCTACGATGTCATTCGCAAACATGCCGCCTTCCTTGATTCTACCATCATTTATGACCGTGATTATGGATATGATTATTTTGGTTACAAAACCCTCGAAAAATCGTATTTGCTCAAAGTAAACGGCAAAATAGCTGAACGCCCCCAGCACATGCTTATGCGCGTAGCTGTAGGTATTCATTTAGAAGACATTGATGCCGTTATAGAAACCTATAATCTCCTCTCTGAACGCTGGTTTACGCACGCGACTCCCACGCTTTTCAATGCAGGTACTCCAAAGCCTCAAATGTCAAGCTGCTTCTTGTTGACTATGAAGGAAGACAGTATTGCGGGGATTTATGATACCCTTAAACAATGTTCTTTGATTTCACAATCAGCAGGAGGTATTGGTTTGAGTATTCATAATGTCCGTGCAAAAGGCAGCTATATAAAAGGTACGAATGGAACCTCTAATGGTATCGTACCTATGTTGCGCGTATTCAACGACACAGCCCGTTATGTAGATCAAGGAGGAGGAAAACGCAAAGGCTCATTTGCCATTTATTTAGAACCTTGGCATGCCGATATTTTTGATTTCTTAGATTTGAAGAAAAACCATGGGAAGGAAGAGCTTCGCGCTCGCGACTTATTCTATGCCATGTGGATTTCTGATTTATTTATGAAGCGCGTAGAAACGAATGATACTTGGTCATTGATGTGTCCGCACGAATGTCCAGGTTTGGCCGATACTTATGGCGATGAGTTTGAAGCATTGTATGAGAAATACGAGCGCGAAGGCAAAGCCCGTAAGACTATCAAAGCCCAAGATTTGTGGTTTGCCATTATGGAATCCCAAATCGAAACAGGGACGCCTTATATGCTTTACAAAGATCACGCAAACCGCAAGTCAAATCAAAAGAATTTAGGAACTATTAAGTCGTCGAATTTGTGTACCGAAATTATGGAGTACACCTCTCCTGATGAAGTAGCTGTTTGTAACTTAGCTTCGATTTCTTTGCCCAAGTTTGTAGAGCAAGGGACTGATGGATTTTTACGTTTCAACCATCAAAAGCTCTTTGAAATCACAAAAGTTGTTACGGCCAATTTAAACAAAATAATTGATCTCAATTATTATCCTGTCCCAGAAGCAGAACGTAGCAACAAGCGCCACCGCCCCATTGGTATTGGGATTCAAGGACTGGCAGATGCATTTTTGATGTTACGTATGCCTTTTGAGTCAGCAGAAGCTCGACGTCTCAACGAGGATATCCACGAAACTATTTATCATGGTGCTATGGTAGCCTCCATGGAGTTGGCGAAAAAAGAAGGTCCTTATGAAACATGGAAAGGTTCCCCAATTTCTCAAGGTATCTTCCAGTTTGATATGTGGAACATTACACCCAAAAGTGGCCGCTGGAATTGGGAGCAGTTGCGTAAAGACGTAGTTAAATATGGTGTGCGTAACTCACTTCTTTTAGCACCAATGCCAACCGCCTCTACCAGCCAAATTTTGGGGAATAATGAGTGCTTCGAGCCATTTACTTCCAACCTTTATGTTCGTCGGGTATTGTCAGGTGAATTTGTTGTGGTTAATAAATATCTATTGAAAGACCTTGTTAAAGAAGGCCTTTGGAACGACAATATGAAGAATGAATTGATGAAACACAATGGTTCTGTTCAAAAAATCAATGAAGTTCCATCGCATCTTAGAGAGCTTTATAAAACGGCTTGGGAGATTAAGCAAAAAACCATTGTGGACATGGCTGCCGACCGCGGAGCTTATATATGCCAATCTCAGTCGTTGAATATTTTCATGGAAAACGCCAATTACGGTAAGCTTACTTCTATGCACTTCTACGCTTGGAAAAAAGGCTTGAAGACGGGAATGTATTACTTACGTACGCAGGCAGCAGTAGATGCGATTAAGTTTACAGTAGAGAAAAATGCGGAAACCGTACTCGAACCTGTCACCAGTAGCGTAGCCGAAAAGGATTTAAACTACGAAAAGTACGCCCAAGACCACGCTTCGCAAGTGGCGACTAAAGATGCCCAAGCGGAAACACAATATCCGATTGACGCACCTCAAGACAAGTAAGGAGAGATAAAATCCCTGCAATGGGATAATCGGGAAGATAGGGCAGACCAAACGTTGGTCTGCCCTTCTTTTTTACTTCCAAATAGATATAAAAAAAAACTCCCCAATCGCACAAATGGCAATTGGGGAGCTAAAAACAGAATTATTTAATCCTTATTCAGGATAGCCTGGATTTTGTGGTCTCAGATTGGGATTGTTCAACATCTCTTGTTTGCCAAGCGGCAACAACAAATGTTTTGATTGCAAGGGCTGGTTAGAACTCAGGTTCACGTGACCCACAAAGTTGTCAAATCCTTTGGTTTTTTCGTTGAACACTTTACGAAGGCGTACCATGTCAAACCAAGTGATTTGCTCATAACATAACTCATGCCAACGTTCTTTCCAAACGGCTTCACGGAAAGAGTTTTGGGTATAAGTACCGAGGGCAGGTGTAGTGAGTTGCGCTCTGTCTCTGATGCGCTTGAAGGCATTATATGCTTCCTGTGTAGGTCCACCCACTTCGTTTTGGGCTTCGGCAAAGAGCAATAACACCTCTGCATACCGAATTTGGGGTACATTGAGGTTGTTTGCGCGCGAGCCAGGCACCCCAGAGGTGCCGTTTGCAACTCGGTTAAAGTGTTTGAAAATATAAGGTGCACCCAACTCAAACCTTGCTCCACTACCGTTGGTAAAATAGGTAGTATAAAAATACCCATCTTGGTCTTTGGTACGCAAATCGCCTGGCTCGTATGATTGGTAGAAGGCAAGAGTCGGAACGGTACTTCCTGTTCCACCTGGACCATTGAAAGTCACTGGCTTAAAGTTAGGGAACATATTACCCATGGGATTTTGCTCCACAACGGCATTGTATTGCAGCATAAAAAGGTGTTCTACACGATTTTTTAAACTCTCCCGGCGCGTGTCTTCGTAAGTAGAAAACAAGTTGATTGTTCCAGGATTGGCATTGGCATAGTCTATCACTTCTTTGGCTTTGTCGGCGGCCAACTTATAGTGTGAAGCCCCTTTGCTGAGAGGGAAACCTGCCATGGTCAAATATACGCGCGCAAGTTGCGCTTTGACAGCTGCCAAATTGACTCGCCCACTCTGATCCATCCATGGTAAACCAGCGGCTTCTGCTGCAAGTAAGTCTTCTACAATCAGTTTGTAAATATCTTCTTGTGACGAGCGCTTAGGGGAAAAATCTTCTGAGCTAGCAGTTTGTGGATTGGTAATCAGTGGAATATCGCCCCACAAACGTACTGCTGTAAAGTAGGCGTATGCACGTAGAAACCTTGCCTCTCCCAAAATTTTCTTCTTTTGTACTTCAGGCATGGGTGTAATGGGCGGCACTTTGGCAATCACCTGATTGGCTTGTGCAATGATTTTAAACAAACCATTCCAATAATTGACTACGTGTATAGTATTGCCATCGTGAACTAAGCCATACAGGTTGTTCAAGTCTGAATTTTGGGCAGTTTCAGTGGTAGATGTACCCGTCATGGCCTCCAGTAGCTGCCAGTTAGAAGAAAATATGCCTGCTCCTCCACCCATAAAACGTAAATCAGCATATACCGAAGCGAGTGCTGCCTCGGCGTGGTCGGGAATGGTGTAAAAGCTTTCGGGGGTTAGGTTAGATGGCGCTTGCTCCGCCAAAAAGTCAGTGCAGCCTGAGTATCCTAATAAAAAAGAGACTATCAGCGCTGTTTTTCCTATATTTTTTAGTAGTTGCATTTTCTAAATTCTTTGAATGTGAAACAGTGATGAATTAAAGACCCACTTGTAATCCAACCATGAAAGTTGTAGGCTTGGGGTAGTTGTGCCAAATCATACCTTGCGAAAACGCACTGTTGGCATTTCCTTGATTGGTAGGGGTAACTTCTGGGTCACCTACAATCTTATCTTTCACCGCGAGGAAGAAGTTTTGAGCCGAAGCATACACTCTGAGGCGGCTCATTTTGAGTTTGCTGGTTACGTTGCTTGGGAAAGTATAACCCAACAACAGGTTTCTACCACGCAAGAAAGAGCCATCTTTGATCCATTGTGTATCCACATTGGTTACGTAGCCGGCACGGGTATCCCGTATTTCGGCAATCATGGTGTTTTGATTTTGCGGAGTCCAAGCATTCAACACCGAGGTGTAGCTATTGGCCAAGTTTTGACGGTCTTCGCTGGGGTGAAGGTTCATCAACATTACGTCGTTGCCATACGAAAACTGCATCTCAAAGGTCAAGTCAAAGTTGTTGTAGCGAACTGTATTGGTCATGGCTCCCCAAGCTTTGGGACTACCGTTCCCGATGATACTACGGTCTGCATCGGTGATAGCCTTGTCGCCGTTTACGTCAAGGTATTTGATGTCGCCAGGAAGTATGGTCAAACCGTTGCGATAGCTGGTGAATTTAGCTGCTTCTTCGCGCTCGGCTTCGCTCCATACGCCCAAACGCGTTAATCCCCAGAAAGAACCGACGGGTTCGCCAATTCTGATGATATTGGTAGGATTAGTAAAGTTAGGACCACCTACGTTGAAAATATCAGAAGGCGTAGCCAAT
>JBDHXS010000493.1:0-5327 GCA_039810845.1 Runella sp.
CGTTATAACAGCCTCTATGTGGATAGTAAACGAAACCTGTGGGTAGGGTGCGGAGTTGACGAAGTACTCTGTATCAGTGCCGACTTATTGAAAGTTAAGACCTATCGTTATCAGGAAAACAACCCGCGAAGCCTCCCCAACAATGGTGTGATGTCGTTTGCCGAAGATGCTATGGGGAATATGTGGATGGGTACCGACAATGGGCTGGGGTATTTGGATATAAAAACCCAACTCTTTACCAATTATTATACAAAAAATGGGATTGTTAACAATTATGTGTCTGCGCTTATTCGAGTAGGTAATACCGTATGGATGGGGACAGCCAATGGTTTAACTCGTTATGATGAAAAGCAAAAGCATTTTGTGTCGTTTGGGAGAGCTGACAACCTCCAAGTGCTATCTATCGAAACCAAGTCAGTAGCAAAAGACTCGTTAGGTTATTTGTATTTTGGGGGCTTATATGGATTAGTAAAGTTTCACCCAGATTACGTCAAAACCAATACGTTTGTTCCACCCGTAACTATCACCTCGTTGCGTGTATATGGAAAAGAAATGTTACCCTCTCTGATTCATAGCTCCAACCATCCCATTAGTTTGGCCTATGACCAAAACGATTTAACGATTGATGTAGCAGCACTTAGTTATGATCATTCCGAAAATAACCTTTACACTTTTTGGCTCGAAAATCTCGAAAAACAATGGAGCACACCTGGCACACAATCTACCTTAAATTACCTCAATGTTCCGCCCGGTGAGTATGTATTACACGTAAAAGCCGCTAACAACGATGGGGTTTGGAACCCTGTAGCCTATCGCCTACCTATTATTATTCGTCCCCCATTTTGGCAAACCTGGTGGTTTAGAACATTATTGACACTATCTATTATAGGAGCTGGTATTTATTTCTACAGGCTCCGTGTCAAAATGATCGAACACGAACATGCCACTGAGGTTAAATTGCTGGAAGAACAGCGCACTCTCCAAAAACAACTTAATAAAGAACTTACAGAGAAACTCGACTACCAACAAAAATTTGAAAAAGCCCAAAACCAACAGGCAGAAACCGAAAAAAAGACTATTTTGCTGGAGCGAGAAAAACTCTTATCACGTTATCAAAACCTTGTCAATCAGCTCAATCCTCACTTTTTATTCAATAGTTTGGCTGTATTAGACAGTCTGATTTACAAAGATCACAAGTTGGCTTCCAAATACCTACGTCAACTCACCAAGGTATATCGGTATTTAATCGAAAATGATGACCATGAAACCGTGTCTTTAGAACAAGAATTGCGCTTTGCTAAAGACTTTGTGAGTTTATTGCACATGCGTTATAGTGACGGATTGCACATAGAAATCAATTTACCAGAAACCCTCTATGAAAAAAAGGTAGTCCCTGTTACGTTTCAGAATCTCATCGAAAATGCCATCAAACATAACATTACAGCCATAGAATCGCCTCTATTGATCACTATACATGAAGAAAACAACTATTTGATATTTAAAAACAATTTACAAAAACGAGGAACTGTGACTACCTCAAACAAAAAAGGTCTAAAGGATTTCAAAGCATTGTATAGCTATCTCACCAGTTGCCCCATTACAATTGAAGAAACCGAAACCCATTTTACCGTTTATGTTCCGTTGGTGGACTAACGGCTCGTCAGCGTATTGAGTAGGATTAAAGTTTTAAACCCACGGCTTAATCTATTTTTTTTAGATTGTAGCGGATGGATTACTAATTTTATCCAACAAATTTTTATTAACCACCTCGCACAAACGTTATAACAATGAACGACCAACAAAAAAAACTTGTCCAAACCAGCTTTGCTCGTATTGTCCCTAAGGCCGAATACGCCGCAAAATTATTTTATGGTAGGCTTTTTGAAATATTACCAGAAGTACAACCCTTATTTAAAAGTGACCTTAAAACCCAAGGTATCAAACTTTTTCAGGTCATTAGTTTTGCAGTCTGTTCGTTGGATAATTTAGACGAATTACTTCCTATTTTACACGATTTAGGACGTCGTCATCTCAAATATGGAACACAAGCACACCATTATGCCTACGTGGGAGAATCGTTTATCTGGACACTCGAAAAAGTACTCAAAGACGATTTCACCCCTGAAGTTAGGCAAGCTTGGCTGGATATATACAGTTTGATGTCGGCAGCTATGATAGAAGCTGCTCACCAAGAAACCACTTGAACAAATGAAACCACTCGCTAAAATATCACCTCAAACAAACGAATTACCCGCAGTAACAGCGAGTGATGTATCTGGCTATGCAAACGCCATTTCGGATGTGAAGTATCAAAATTTAGTCAGCCAATTAAACCCCCATTTTCTTTTTAATAGCCTTGCCACGCTAGAGAGTCTTATTTATAGTGACCAACGGTTGGCTGTTAAGTTTTTGAGTCAACTCACCCGGGTATATCGCTACATTGTCTCCACCTGAAATACCCCCTTAGTAAAGTTATTAGAAGAATTAAATTTCATCAAAGATTATGCTGATTTGCTTCAAACTCGCTTTGGCAAAGCGCTTCAGATCATTATCAATGTGCCACCCAAATACCATGAAAAGCAAATTATTCCTGCAGTACTCCAAATTTTGATTGAAAACGCCACTCGCCACAACATAACTGATCCCGAATCGCCACTCATTATCACAATAAATGCCGTAGAAAACCAGCTTATAGTAGAAAATAACCTCCAAAAAAAGCAAATTTTAGAACCCAAACGCCAAGAAGCACTCAAGAGTTTAGGTAACTTATACAATTACTTTTCTGATATTTCTCTCGAAATTCATCAAACCCCAGAAACGTTTCGGGTGGTACTTCCACTCATATAAATATTTATAAATCAGTCCATACTGAACTCAATTAACCACTGAATAGAATGAAAGTCCTGATTGTCGAAGACGAAATCCTCATAGCCGAACAACTCCAACGAATGTTGAAAGACATCGCGCCTCAAGCCCAAGTCCTGGATGTACTTCATAGTGTTAAAACAGCCCGCCGTTGGTTTATGCAAAATGCCGAACCTGATTTGTTGTTTATGGACATTCAGCTTTCTGATGGTATTAGTTTCGATTTATTCAATTATTTTGACATTAAATGCCCAATTATCTTCGCCACTGCCTACGACGAATACGCTATTAAAGCCTTTAAGGTCAATGGCATAGATTATCTTCTAAAACCGATTGATGAAGAAGACCTCATTCGAGCTTTGGAGAAGTTTAAGGCACTCAAAAAGAATACCCAAATCCCTTCTGAGCTCATGCAAACGCTGGTTAATCACCCAGCACAGAAAGGTCGGATATACAAAGAAAAACTCATTGTGCAACATCGCAATGCGTCCATTCCTATCAATTTATCAGATGTAACCCTCTTTTATCTCGACCAAGTTATCTATGTAGTGACTACCGATGGCCAAAGGTATATTGCTGAGCAAAACACACTCGACGAAATCGAAGACATCTTGAATCCTGCCGATTTTTTTAGGGCTGGTCGGCGACAGATTATCAATCAACAAGCCATCGAAAGTTATAAAGGTGATACTTCGGGAAAATTATTTTTAAAATTAAGAAGTGCCCATCTATCCGAAGTAGAAATCAGTCGTGAAAAAGCTCCTGTTTTTAAACGCTGGATAGATAGGTAATAGACTATGAAAGCGTAAAATAGAAAGGTGGAAAGTACCAAAACAGTAAAGCCGTGAAATAGAAAGCAATTTTCTACTTCACGGCTTTTGGCTTTACTGTATCTACAAACTAAGACTCGCTTTTGACCGAACTTGCACCCGATGTACTCGAACGCACCGAAGCCGTACCACGATAGCGTACACTACTTGCACCACTGGCCTCTACTTCCAATTTTCCGCTCACACTCAATTTGATATTGCTGGCTCCCGATACGTCCAAAAACGCATCTTTTACTGGAAAATCGTAGGCTCTTAGAGACGTAGCTCCCGACACGTCTCCTTCAATGCGAGCCGCTGACCCTGTCAAGTTGATAGTCGAAGCCCCTGAGGCATCCATGATGATTTTTTGGGCTTTTATCTGAATATCTGATTTTGAAGCGCCCGAAATGTCCAAATCCAACGTTCCCAAATCATTAAAACCTGAGATTCTGGAAGTAGTTGCGCCCGACAAATCAAGACCTTTCAAGGTTGGCATTGAGATGGTTACAGTAACACGTTTACGATTTCTACCCCAGCCATGCGAATCTTTGTACCTGATTCTAAGTTTATTGCCCGATACATCAGCTTCCAAATCTTCCAAGTCTTGCTTGCGCCCTTCTACTTTTACGGCGTAGTTGCCTTTGGTAACGTTTATTTCAAAAGCACTACCCAGCGACAGGCGGTCAAAATCTTTCAAGTTAAAGGTACGACTGATGCGGTCATCGTCCTGAATATTACGGTTTTCCGAAGAAAACGAGCAAGCTACCAGCATAAAAACACCCGCAAAAAAAGCAAGTGTGAGGTGATTAAAAGATTTTAGTTTCATGGTTTTGTATGGTTTTTGAATATAAGATGACAAACAAGAGAAATACGTTGCATTTAAAGCAAATTTTATCTTTGATTGTTGCTATGTAATTCAAATTTGTACTTTAATTTGTGCCTATTATATCTTTCTCTCTTGAAAAAACACCTTGACATACAGTCCCAAGAACAAGCAATGAGTGAATGCTGGCAACGTTTCAAAGCGGGCGATGAACAGGCTTTTGCCAAAATTTATGAATGCTATGTTGGCACCTTATATAACTATGGATACCATTTTGTGACAGATACCGATTTGGTGCAAGATGCTATCCAAGATCTTTTTGTTGATATTTGGCGAATGCGCCAAAATTTGGCTGATACCACCTCCGTCAAATACTATCTCTTTCGGTCGCTTCGTCGAAAACTACGTCTGTTGGTTGAACCCAAATCATTGTTTGTAGAACTATCTGAAACAGACGAATCTTATACCGACTCCCCATCTTACGAATCACAATTAATTGAAAATGAAACCAATAACGAGCAAATTCGTAATTTACAAAAAGTACTAACCGAGCTGCCCCCGCGTCAGATAGAGGCCATTCGACTGCGTTTTTTTGACAACTTTAGCCTC
Source organism: Runella sp. (assembly GCA_039810845.1). Taxonomy (GTDB): domain Bacteria; phylum Bacteroidota; class Bacteroidia; order Cytophagales; family Spirosomataceae; genus Runella. Next base: position 5,107 of record JBDHXS010000493.1, read on the forward strand.
GAAGAAGTGGCTTCTATTATGCAAATGAATGAACAATCGGTACGAAACCTGATTCAACGCTCCCTCAAAAATATTCGTCATCTGCTTGGCCCCACCATTGCACTATTGATGGCTCTCTCCGATTTTTTTTAAAAAAATTTATTCCATAGTGAGTTAAATTCAAAAAACAGCCCTTTGGTACTTCTGAAGGGTTTAAAATAGTATTTTGCCTTTAGGAAATA
>JBDHXS010000494.1:0-5300 GCA_039810845.1 Runella sp.
AAGCGGTATTGAATCACCACTCTTCCTTCAACAAACATATACTTGTGCTGAGCGGTCGCGCCTGTTTTGAACTATTACACAAAGCATTATCCATGTCTATACCAGTGGTAGTAGCGGTGGGAGCGCCATCCAGTTTGGCAGTAGAAACGGCAGAAAAATTTGGACAAACACTCATTGGATTTACACGTGATGAGCGATTCAATGTTTATACGGGAGCACAAAGAATCGTTTCATTTTCTTAAAATTTCTCACTAATAGCTCATTAATGAACCAATTGTGCATGTAATCGAGAAAGGGTTTCGGCAGCGTCGGTACACAACCCTGGATGAACGGGTGATGATTGAATGATAGTGCTTCGAGCGGAAGTCAACCAACGAAAACGCTCGGCAATCGTCAATTGACCAATAACCCCTCCTTCAGCACGACCCGCACAAACCCGCTCGAAAGTCCGCAATCGCTCTTGTAACTCCTTCAAATCTAACTTGTCCGAAAACGCACGAAGTCGCTCTTCGTTCAGTTCAAACATTGTTTGCAGGAAACGTTGCGCGGGACAATAGACAATGACGCCCACGTTGAGAAATTCTTCGCGTTCGACACGTGGCACTACACGAATGACGGCGTACTCAAACAAGTGTTTTTCTTGCATTTTGCGCTTCTTTGACAAAAATTTCTGACGCGACCAATCGCTCCTCTAAAAATTGAACATACACCTGCCGCCGCTCATCGGCAGATTCAGACAATGACTCCGCCACCAACCATTCATCGGGAACAAACGCTACAATATCTCTGATTTCTCTGGCTGTCAACTTTGCCCGAAATTCAGCGTCTACGGCTTCCAATTCACTCGCTTGGGGGAGCAATACATGGCTCTTAATAGGAAAAAAAGGACGCTGACTTTGTTCAGCCCAATTGTCCCAAGTATGATGAAAATAAAGTGATGCCCCATGGTCGATGAGCCATAACTCTTTGTGCCACATCAACATATTGGTATTACGGGCGGTGCGGTCAACGTTGGTAATGAAACAATCCAGCCAAACAATCTGCGAAGCAAGTTTGGCATCAACAGTAGTTATTAAGGAATCAAACGTAATAGCTCCCGCAAGAAAATGAAGTGCCAAATTGAGCCCTACACTACCCCGCAGCAAATCTTGAATTTCTTCATCGGGTTCGCTACGGCTAAAGGCGATGTCAAGTTCTGTGAAAACAATTTCTGGCACGCGCAAACCCAAAACGCGAGCAATTTCGCCCGAAATGAGTTCGGCAATGAGGGCTTTGGCTCCCTGACCTGCTCCTCGAAATTTCATCACGTATAAAAAACCATCGTCGGCCTCCACAATAGCGGGCAAAGAGCCACCTTCGCGCAACGGTGTCACGTAGCGCGTTACATTGACGGTTCGAAGTTGGGGGATGGTATAGCTCACTCTTAAATGATTTTAAAAAGCGTAAAACTAAAGCGCACGTTTGCGGACTTTTACATAATCAACGTACATCATGGTTTGACTGAACAAGTTGATGTTTGCATTGTTAAAAATGGGAGCTTTCGTTGATCCTATGTTCAAATTCAAAATAATATTGTGGGCATCAAAGTTTTGCAGTTGAAGATTGGGAACGGTGGCATTGGTATAAACAGCTTTGGTGATACCATCTACTTTGATTGTTACGCTGATAGTTCCGTTTTGATTTCGCCAAAACTGTTCGTAGGTGTGCCAGCCTTCTCCAATCGTGTTGTACGACACTTTGGCATTTACTTGATTCATATTCTCAGCAATACCATAATGAATATCGCTGGCGTAGTTTATGTTGTTAGAATTCCCAAAAGAATAGGCTTCTAAGATGTCTATTTCTCCTTTGGTGGGCCAGCCTGACTCATTTACCGTCCAAAAAGCAGGCCATGCACCATAGGTTTGAGCAAAGCCTCGGTATGTTCCATTGTCAATCGCGATGAGTTTGATAGAGGCTGAAACGTGGTATTCTTCATTGGCAGCAGGTTTAAAACTAAAACCACTCTTACAATGTCCCGATTGGTACTCGTTCGTATTACCTATTCTTTGGGCAGTTATTTGCAAACAAGACTTGTTATCAAAAGAGGCAATTTGTGGAATAGACGGCAAATAATTGCAGATAGTAGAGTTATAGTCTTTTCGGTTTGCCACTTGCCACTTATCGGAAAGGTTACTACAAGGATTAAAATCTTCATTAAACATTTCCACCCAATTATTGCCACATCCTGCTATTTGAGCTGTAAAAACGGCTCCTTTTTCGACCTTAAAATTAGGTTTTAGCTCAATGGATTGCGCTGCTTGGTAGGTGGTGTTGGCTGTAATGGGAACTTCCCCAACCGACGTAATGGCTTGAGATGCCTTGTACTGTAAACTCCCCGCTGGCGATGTACCAAACAGATTGTAGAATGGAGGACAGGGTTGAAATTCATACGCGCCACGGTCGAGGGTAGTCACTTGTCGCGCATTTCCGTCAAAATCCACGCCCCCTGCCGTAGAAGCAAGTGCATTGTTGGCTGTATTAATGAGCGGCGATGATAACTGTAAGTGTAAATCAGGATACGGCAATAACGGATTGATAAATTGAGGATTTAAGGTATTTCCATTGACATCATACCCAAGGGCTTGGTAAGCAGCATAATTTAGATTTGTTAACCCATTTCTCACAAAAATTAGGGCAGAGTTGCAAGCATCAGGTGTAAAATAGGTGTTGTGATTGATGGTGATATTGGAAATTGATGCAGGATAATCCCATTTCATAAATACAGCATTGCTTGCTTGGTAGCGTACATAGCAAATATTATTGCTGACGGTAGAGTTTCTAACCTTTTGCAATAGTAGTTCACCAAAATCTCCATAAAAACCATTATAAAAGTAATTATTGTAGAATAGGGTATTGTTAATGAGTCGAGAGTTTTCAACAAATCCACTGTTCCCCCCCATTCCTATGCCCCATTTTTCATTATTATAGATGATATTATTTCTAACAGTGTTATTGTCGGCAATTTGTCCTGCTGTTTCACACCCCACATGAATCCCTACTTGGCAGGAATATACCCAATTTTGTTCCACAATCATGTTTTTGGCTCCGTCCAAATAAATACCCGAAGCCGTTGTATTAATGGCAGGGTTAGGAAATCGGCAATTATAAACCACGTTGCCTCTGATAGTTCCGTTACGAGCTTGCCCACTGCCACACGAACTATAAAAACCCGCTGCTACGATACCAATGTTAGCGATGTCATGTACGCTATTTTTTTCGATCAAAAAACCATCCACATTTCCACTGACAGCAATTCCTTCGCTACAACCTGTTTTACAGGAAAACACTTCGTTGTTGGTAATAACAATATTATTGATGGCCTGTGTATTGTCTCCTCCACATACTTTAAGAGGAGAAACGTTTTCGCCGCAACTTGTCGGCACATAGTTAGGAGAATCTGAAACATTAATTTCACTGATTTTACAGTTTCTGATTTCAATGTGGTGCGATGTTCCCTCTATCATCACGCCTCGGCTACCACTTGTAGTCACATTTTTAAAATGCAAACCATCAATAATCAAATAAGCTCTGTTGGTGATTTGTAATAAAGTTTGGTAAAGATCTCCCCCATCAATGACAGGAACTTCATTAGCGTAGTTTTTAAATTTGATGTAATTTCCTGCTGTTCCTGAGATATTCATCACTACCCAACTTGAAGGATAGACTCCCCCTCGAAAGTAAACTGTACTTCCAACGGGCGCACTATTGCAGGCTTTTTGAAGCGTTCGCCAAGGCGTATTGATGCTGTTTTGAGCAACAGTGAGATTATCATTGCCCATAGGTGATACATAAAGCGTCGTTTGTCCCACCGATTGGAGCGCTACGAATAAAAACAGTGTGGTAAAAATATTTTTCATGAGATGTCCGACTATGATTTTATCTTGGGCAACACGTGAAGATATTTTATATTGGACAAGAATTCAAGTATCGAAACCAAAATTATGCAGAAGTCGTTTTGGATTTATACCAAGTTAAGTTAGAAAAATAACAAACATACTATGGATGCTATTTTCGTTGTACCTCTTATTGTCTTCTTACTTATCCTCAAATATTACCTTACCGACCATGATACCGCTACCGATAAGGACCGCAAACGCTATGCAGAAGGTATTTCCTTATTTGAAGCAGGCGATTATACCGCAGCCTATACTTATTTTGACCAAATATTGAAAGAAAATCGCAAATCAGCCCTTGCTTATACATACCGAGGCAAATGTCATTTAAAAGATGACAACCTTCACTCAGCCCTATATAATTTTACCGAAGCATTGTCGTTTGACACTACACTCTCCGACGTGCATTTAGAAAAAGGAAAGATTCTTTATCAATTGGAAGAATACAATGATGCCTTCTTGTCTTTCGACAAAGCCGTATGGTTTTCAAGAGGGAAAAATACCGATGCCTTACACTGGCGTACCTTGGTATATCAACAACTCAATCCCAAAACTACCATCATCGCTTTAGAATAGACATTTTTGCCTCCAAGCGTCTTTACAAAACCCATCATTCCAGCACAAATGATTGACTAACTTTGGTTTCATTGGCCGTTAACTCCACCCAATACATTCCTTTGGGCAGGCGTGCTGTGGGGAGAAGTTTTATTTGTGTGCCTAAATTTTGGTAATAATCATCTATAATCGTAGCCACAACTTGTTCTTGTTTATCTTTCAGCAGTAACGTAACTCGGCCTGGTTTATTCAATCGAAAAATAATTCGTTTAATGTCCGCCTCTTCGGTTAATTCTGTTGCAAATTCACTAGCGGTTGAGTCATTTTTTTCAACAACCTGGGCTTGAGCAAAGGCTGACTGCAAACAAGCCTCAATCTTTGCGGAAAAAGTAGCTCCTCCGTTGACTTTAAACCCAGGCAATAACACAATGCTTTTACCCGCCGTAAAGGAAACATTTTGGGTAGTTGGAATATCTCCTTCCGAAAATATTGCTTTTTTAGCTTTGTGAGGAGCTGCCACCACCGATACAGGTCCCGTTCTGATAGTATCTTCAAGACAAGTCAGTTTAACTCCTTTACAATTGCAGTTAGCATCATACCTATCATATACGGTCAACGGGTCGCCGTCGTCGCAAACGCCGCTTGATTCGCATTTTGTGGCCGCAAAAGTAATTTTACTAAAGCCTGCACAAGTAGCATGTCCCCAATTTTGAGTAGCAGTAATTAAAATGTAACGGGCTTTGATATTATTAAAATTAGGGCCTAAAAAACCTGCATACTGGGTCGTACCCGAGGCAGTAGGCCAAGTAT